>CAZJRL010000010.1:0-23482 GCA_964548425.1 uncultured Zetaproteobacteria bacterium
CGACCGGGTAAGACATCGCCCATTCAGAGAAAGCTCCGGTTTATACCGTTAGCCCCGCCTGTTGATTTTCACGCCCATTCATCTGCCTGTGCGTTGCACCTGTCTGCGTGCTGTCGCACAGCACAGGCAGGCGCAGACAGGTGGGCGCTTTGATGAGTTCGCAAGAAGTCATCAGAATTGTTTCAAATATTCGATTATATCAGATCGTTCTTTCTTTGATTTGATGCCTGGAATAGCCATCAGTGTTCCGGGCTTGATTCCTGTCGGGTCCTGCAACCACTGATCCAGCGCCTTTTCATCCCATTTTTCAAAGGGTACGTCTGATATGGTGGGAGCACGCCCCACAATGCCTTTCAGGGGCGGGCCTACTTTCACGATGTTTCTGTCCAGATAATGGCATGTACTGCATTTCTTTCGGGCCAGTTGAGCGCCGGGGAGTGATTCCCTTTCCATGTTTTCAAGGTTTGAACTGATCATTTTATTTAACGAGTGTTCGTCTTCACCCTGGCTACATGCCATAATACCTGTAAGTAGTGTGACAGAAATAAGTCTTGCAATGATACGATACACGATTAACCCCTCTCGATGGCAATATTTACGGGGGCAATGATAACATAAAGATTGCAGGCTTGCTTTTGGCTGTGAGGGTGCTATAAATCGGCACTGAAAATTTGATCCGTCTTTATCAAGAGCAGTGGAGGGTTTCAGGCCCTGTGAAACTGCGGCAACCGGCCAACGATGTGGGAAGAAAACATCCGAGGCGTCCGGTGCCAATGCCTGCTTCCTGGTGAAAGGAAGAGCGATAAGGTGCGGTTGTCAATGTTAGCGGATTCTACGCGCATACAACCTCGCTTTATTCAGGCGGGGTTTTTTATTGCCCAATATTTCTTGATATCTATCGGTATTGGAGCTGTTAAATGAGCAAGAGTATTGCGCGTGCGCTGAAGTGCCGGGAGTGTGGTCAGGAATATGATATCGCACCGGAGCATGTGTGCGAATTCTGTTTCGGGCCGCTGGAAGTGGTTTATGATTACGATAAGCTGGCCGGAACATTCACTCGTGAACTGATTGAGTCGCGTCCGCAAACGATGTGGCGTTACAAGGAATTATTGCCGTTGGATGGTGATCCGACAGTGGGCGTGCAGAACGGATTTACACCTTTGGTGCGCGCCCGCAACCTGGAAAAGGCACTGGGCGTATCCGAGTTGTACGTCAAGAATGATTCGGTGTGTTACCCGACCCTGTCATTCAAGGATCGCGTGGTATCCGTTGCCTTGTCCAAGGCCGTGGAGTTCGGCTACAAAACCGTAGCCTGTGCGTCTACGGGCAACCTGGCAGGTTCGGTGGCGGCCAATGCAGCAGCGGCCGGACTTAAATCCTATGTATTTATTCCGCATGATCTGGAGCAGGGTAAAGTGCTGGGCGCTGCTATTTATGGAACAACAATGATTGGCATCAAGGGCAATTATGATGATGTAAACCGCCTGTGTTCTGAAATTGCCGGCAAATATGACTGGGCATTTGTCAATGTAAATGTGCGTCCGTTCTATGCCGAAGGCTCAAAAACACTTAGCTACGAGATGATGGAACAGCTGGGCTGGCGCACGCCGAAGCATGTGGTGGTGCCAATGGCATCAGGTTCATTGTGCACCAAGATTCATAAGGCGATTAAGGAGTTTGTGCAACTCGGGCTGGTGGAGGATAATGATACCCGAATGTATGGTGCGCAGGCCACGGGTTGTTCTCCCATTTCCAGATCAGTGAAGGAGGGGACGGACCTGATTCATCCGGTGCGGCCTGCTACCATTGCCAAATCGCTGGCTATTGGCAATCCGGCAGACGGGTATTACGCCAACCGGGTGATACGTGAAACCGGCGGCTGGGCGGAGGATGTGTCCGATGATGAAATCGTCGCGGCCATGCGTTTGCTGGCGGAAACCGAGGGTATCTTCACGGAGACAGCCGGGGGCGTTACCCTTGGCGTAGCAAAGAAGCTGATTGAGCAAGGCCGTATTCCGCGTGATGAATCGATCGTTCTGTGTGTGACGGGCAATGGTTTAAAGACGCAGGAAGCGATTGCCGGTAAGGTAACGGAGCCGCGCATCATTGGTCCGAGTCTGGATGAATTTGATGCTGTGGTCTGACCTTTGCACACAAATCACGCTTCAGCGAGCTGCCCGCCGGTCAGATGCAAGGCGTGCTTTTGCAGTAAGGGTTGTTCCCTTGCAAGAGAGCACAACGCAGTCAGATGGTCGACGAGCGGCTCGCCCGAAGGGAGCCCTTGCATGCGGGCCATACCTTACGTTGCGTTCGCTTGCCAATGGAACAACCATTGCCTGCGCGCCACGCCTTGGTCTGCCCCGTATGCAAGGGCTCTGAAGTGAGATTTGTGTGTAAAGGGCAGGCCTTGGCCGAGGCGGATGCATCGCGGCGTCCAAAAGGAGAATAACAACATGAAAAGCGAACCACGAATGGACACGAATATACAGAAGGTGAATTGCGTAGTAAGAGATGCTCCCCTGGGGGACGAATAAAGGTCAAAGGCGTGCAAGCACTGATTGTGATCTGCTTTCATTCGTGTGTATTCGTGTACATTCGTGGTTTAAGGTTTTGGGTCTGCAATGATGCAGCTTCAGAAAATTTTGTTATTCAGAGTTATAAAATAAGTGACAAATAAGGAGGTTATATGAGTGTAACCGTAAGAATTCCCACCCCGTTGCGCAAGTTGACCGATGGCGCCGATGAGGTGCTGGTAGAGGCAGTGACTGTAGGTGAGATGATAGATCATCTGGAAGGTGCGCATGCCGGATTGAAGGAACGTCTGTGTGATGAGTCCGGTGAGATTCGCCGTTTTGTGAACATTTATGTAAACGACGAAGATGTGCGTTTTCTTCAGGGAAAGGACACGCCGTTGTCAGATCATGATCAGGTATCCATCGTTCCCGCCATTGCTGGCGGAAAACGCTGAATGTTTGTTCCGATATTCAGGAGAACAGCTTGAAACAGCGCGTTTATTTAACGTTTTCAAAGGACACGGTGCGTGAACCTCTGATCTGGCAGTCAGGACATAAGTTTGATGTCATCACCAATATCCGCACCGCCGAGGTGAAAGAGGATATGGGGCTGGTCGGGCTGGAGATTGAGGGTGCGCAAGATGCCGTCGAGCAGACTCTGGCCTGGTTTACAGCGCAGGGCGTACACGTCGAACCCATCGAACAAAACGTTATCGAAGGCTGATAGTACACCATGATCAAAGGGCTTTTTTTGCTGGAAAGTACAGTAAAATCATTGTTAAAATAATTTATAACAGTATTTGGAGTGTATTATGACTGTATTTAATAATATCGCGGAAACGGTGGGGCATACGCCTCTGGTGTGCTTACAGCGTATGGGAACTGATTTACACGCTAAAATTTTCTTGAAGCTGGAATTTTTTAATCCGTTGAATTCGGTCAAGGACCGTATTGGTAAAGCCATGATTGAGGCTGCCGAGGCGGATGGCCGCTTGCAGCCAGGCGGTGTGATTGTGGAACCGACCAGTGGCAATACCGGTATTGCACTGGCATTTATTGCGCGTGCCAAGGGGTATCGCTGTATATTGACCATGCCGGAATCCATGAGTCTGGAGCGGCGGAAGCTGTTGAAACTACTGGGCGCGGAACTGCAATTAACACCGGCGGAGAAGGGCATGAAGGGCGCCATTGAAAGGGCCGCCGAAATTGTCAGTAAAATCAATGGTGCATTCATGCCACAGCAGTTTGAAAATCCGGCTAATCCCGAGATTCACCGTACAACAACAGCAGAGGAAATCTGGGCGGATACCGATGGAAACATTGATGCGATTGTCGCGGGCGTAGGTACGGGTGGCACTATCACCGGCGTAGCCGAAGTAATCAAGTCGCGTAATCCCGATTTTCAGGCGATTGCAGTGGAGCCTGCCGATTCACCTGTTATTTCCGGCGGTAAGCCGGGACCACACAAGATTCAGGGTATTGGTGCGGGGTTTATTCCGAAGAATCTGAACATGGATATCATCGATAGCGTTGAGTTGGTCAGCAATGATGAAGCCCTGAATACAGCGCGGCGCTTGTCGAACGAGGAAGGCGTCGCCGGTGGCATATCCTCCGGCGCAGCCGTAGCCGCGGCATTGAAGGTGGCGGCGAGGCCGGGGATGAAGGGTAAACGAATCGTGGCAATTCTGCCTTCCATGGCGGAACGCTATATGTCCACCGATCTTTTTAAAGGCATTGATATTTAATTTTGTCACCACAAAGGCACGAAGGCACAAAGTTATTCTTTAAATATTTGGGTGTTCTTCGTGTCTTTGTGCCTTTGTGGTAAAAAATGGGGTTAAATTTTTTATGATTGATTTTACGGAAGAACAAATCGAACGCTATTCACGCCATATTATCCTGCCGGAGGTTGGCGGTGAAGGTCAGTCGAAGCTACTTGAGTCCAGGGTATTTATGATCGGTGCAGGCGGCCTGGGCAGTCCCGTGGCTTATTACCTGGCTGCGGCAGGTGTAGGCACCATTGGTATTGCCGATGCCGATGTGGTGGATATGTCCAATCTCCAGCGGCAGATCATTCACAACAATGATCGCATTGGCATGGAGAAGGTGGAAAGCGCAAAGAAGACCATACAGGCGCTGAATCCTGATGTAAACGTGATTACCTATACCGAGCGTGTGACGGAAGAAAACGTGCGTGAGATTATCCGTGATTACGATGTCATTGTAGATGGTTGCGACAATTTTCCAACTCGTTTTCTGGTCAATGACGCCTGTTTCTTCGAGCAGAGGACACTGGTTTCGGGTGCAATGTTTCGTTTTGAAGGGCAGGTAACGACATTTAAACCACATACAGACAGAGAGGGCCCGTGCTATCGCTGTCTGTATCCGGAACCGCCGCCGGCGGGTCTGGTGCCCAGCTGTTCCGAAGCGGGGATACTGGGGGCGCTGGCTGGCGCAGTGGGCACGATTCAGGCCGTGGAAGTCATCAAGGAATTGCTGGGTATTGGCGATTCCCTTTCAGGCCATCTGATGACATTTGATGCGTTGCGTATGGAATGGCGTAAACTCAAGTTGCGTAAGGATCCGGCCTGCCCGTTATGCTCGGAGAAGGCGACGATTAAAGATTTGGTTACATATGAAGAAACATGTGAATTGCGCGCTGCTCAAGCCTGACAGATAAGATTTTACCACAGAGGACACAGAGAGCACAGAGAAAGAACAAAGAAGAGTATTTCACATTTTGAATTTCTCTGTGTTTTCTGTGGCGCAAGATGTTGTGGATTTTATGGTAAAGGATAAAGGAGTAAGAACATGGCAGTGGTTGAACCATTGAATTTCGCCAGCGAGGGCGATATTGAAGAATATGAAGCAGGATTAAAGGCGTACCTTTCCGGGCGTATGCCCGAGGAACGCTTCCTGCCGTTTCGCTTGCAGATGGGCGTCTATGGTCAGCGCCAGGATGGCGTTCAGATGGTGCGTATGAAACTGCCTGGAGGTCGTTTAACGCCCGTGCAACTGGACGTTATTGGCGATATCGTGGAAGAGCATGCCGGTGAGTTGAATACGCCCAAACTTGCGCATGTCACCACGCGGCAGGATCTTCAGACCCATTTTGTATGTCTGAAGGATACGCCTGCCATCCTGCGTAAACTGGCCAGCGTTGGTGTAACCACGCGTGAGGCTTGCGGCAATACTGTGCGCAATGTGACATCCTGTTTTTTGTCCGGCGTATGCCCCGCAGAGCATACGAATGTGAATGTACATGCCCGGCGATTTGCCGAGTTTTATCTGCGCCATCCATTGACGCAGCAGTTTCCACGTAAATTCAAGGTGGCATTCTCGGGTTGTGCTACGGACTGTGCCCTGTCCGGCATGCACGATGCCGGTTTTATTGCCAAGGTTGTGAACGGCAAGCGCGGCTTCGAAGTCTGGGCCGCGGGAGGCTTATCCACTCAGCCAGTTTCAGCTATCAAACTGGAAGACTTTGTTGAGGAAAAAGATATGCTGCTTGTAGGCGAGGCCCTGATGCGTATTCATTTCAGGTATTCAAATCGTAAGCAGAAGGCGCGGGCGCGCATGAAGTATGTGTTGTTGAAACTGGGTCCTGATGGTTTTATTGATTTGTATCGTAAAGAACGGGCAGTGGTGGAAAAAACGCACGGTTCTGATCCGGAATATACTGAAGCGAACTGGCGTGAACCGTCCGGGCCGTTCCCGTTCCATGGTGCTCCGATCGTAGATCAGCATGATGGCAATAAAGGCATCCTGCTTAACCTCTTCCGCGGTGATTTAACACCGGCGCAGTGCCATGCCGTAGCGGAGGCCGCGCGGGCGGGTGGCAGTGATGATATTCGCACCACGCCTGAGCAGGGCATGGTGATTACCGATGTTGCACCGGAGAAAACGGATGCAGTCATCAAAGTTTTGAATGCTGCCGGCATTGTAACCGAACATGCGCGTGGTATTTCCGATGTGCTGGCGTGTCCCGGTGTTGAATCCTGCCGCCTGGCCATTACCAACTCTTATGGCCTGGCCAGGACCATAAAGCCGATGCTGAACAAGATCACCGAAAGCCACCCTGATCTTGCCGGCATGCAAATCAAGATTTCAGGGTGTCAGCATGCCTGCGGACAACACCATATTGCCGATCTTGGATTTCATGGCCTGGCCAAGAAGATCGAAGGCAGGGCAGTGCCACATTACCAGTTACATGTGGGCGGATCCGGCAAGGCAGGCAGGGCCTTTGGTTTTGCTACCAATCCCGTTCCGGCCAAACGCACGCCGGAGGCGGGGATCGCAGTGCTGAATGCTTACAAAGAAGGGCGAACGGTGGATGAAAGTGTGCATGACTGGGCTGCCCGTCTCGGCAAAGACGGTATCAATGCCATTCTGACCCCGTTTTCCGCCGGTGAGGGTGAGGTGGAAGGACTCATGTATGACTGGAGTGAAAATCAGCCCTTCTCAACCAAGGATAACAAGCCGGGTGAGTGCGCAGCTGCCGTGGTCGGCATGACCGATGCACTGGTTGCCGAGGCACAATACGAGTTGCGCGTCGGCTCCGCCCATCTGGATGCCATGTTCTGGGCCGAGGCTATGCAAGGCTATAAACAGGCCGCTGTTTCCACGGCAAGAGCATTTCTGGTCGCCTACGGAGAAAAACCCGAGGATGATGCAGAGGTGTTCGGCTTGCTCGCGGGATTAGCCTCCGCAGATAAGGAAGTGATCGTCGGACTAAATAACGTTACGTCGGCATTGATGGGTGTAAATATTACCGATCCGGCACCGGGGGTTACCGCTTTGCGGGATGTGACGGAAGACTTTATTGCTCTGGCGGCAGTCCGGTTTGCACCGGTGCCTCAGGATGCGTCCGAAACGCCGCCTGCACAGGATACTTCCGTAGTGGAGCAACCATCATCTGATGGCGGAGCAGTCATGCTGCTGGATTTAACAGGCGTGGCCTGCCCGATGAATTTCGTCAAGACCAAGTTGAAGCTGGAAACACTCCCGGCGGGTGCGCATCTGTCGGTCATCCTTGATGACGGCGAACCCATCACCAATGTTCCACGTTCTCTTGAGGAACAGGGGCAGAAGGTGCTTGAACAGGAGAAGATTTCAGACGGCCAGTGGAAGATTCTGGTAGAGAAATCCGCATAGGAAACACCCATATCCATGACAATTTTTGATAATTCCGGCCGCACCAAGCTGGCACTGGTCACGCACGGCGTAGCCCTTCCTGACGGTTTGCCGCGGGCTTCACAGTGGATATCCCAGGCCAATGCCGTTGAGACGGTGCTCGATCTACGCCTTCCCAGCGGTCATTTTGCCACCGTCCCCGTCGCTCAACCGTTCACGGAAAAGAGTCCGATTGCACTGCATGTCACGGAGGATACATATGAACTGGCATATGAAGATGAGAGGATGTGCGTAGAATTGCTTGCCGCGCCCGGGTATTATCATCAGACGACACGTGCCGGCGCGCGCATGGGAAGTTTTTCATCGTTGCATGATAAATTGCTGATTCTGCATCCCTTAATGGGTTGTGGCTTCTTTGCGCAGCCGGATCAGGCATGTCAATACTGTCAATATGATTCCATGCTGAATGAAACTATTCCACCCTTGCGTGATCCGCTGGAACTGGTTGAGGTTGTGCGTGCGGCGCTGGCCGAACGTGAAGTGGACACCGTATATCTGTATAACGGGCATGTGCCGGGTGACCAGGCGGGACTGGATCGCCTGATTTCACTCATTACGTTGTTGCGCCGTCATTTGGGGCATCGGCAGATTGCACTGGAAACCGTAGCACCGCGCGATACATCGATGATTGATGATTTATATGCGGCGGGACTGGATGTTCTGATTTGTAATCTGGAACTGTTTGACGAAGAACGGTTTGCCACTGTTTGTCCCGGAAAACAGGCTGAAGGCGGTCAGGAGGCGATCTGGCATGCGCTGGGACATGCGGCTTCCGTATTTCGTGAGGGCGCGGTGGTCAGCCATCTTATTCTGGGTTTAGAGCCAATGGAATCGACTGTTTCCGGCATGAACGCACTGGTGGAGCATGGCATCGTGCCATTGCTAATTCCTTTCCGGCCTCTGCCCGGTACGCCACTGGAGCATATGGATTTGCCGGACATGGATGTGGCCGAGAAAGCCTTTCTCTCATTGTATGAAATCCTGGCGGCATCGGGGTTGCCAACGCACCGTTTACGCGATATGGGTCGCGTCTTGACGCCGATGGAAAGCAGGGTGCTTGTCGGGCGTGAGGTATCGTTGACCGAGCGTCTGACGTTGAGTCCGGTCGGCAGAAAAATGGGCGGCTGGTTTGATGCCCTGCGACGCTCGCTCAGGGTACAGTATACCGATGCCAAAACAGGGCGCTAAATATGCCGGTCATTCTGGATAAACGTCCCCTGCATGTGTTGCTGTTGCGCAAGGGGTTGCCATTCGCAGCCCTGGCTTTGATTGCAGGGGCCACATGGTGGGCTACAGGTCAGGATGCCCCCGCGGATTTAAGTGAACCGGGCTGGCATGCCTTGATTGTGTTTATGCTTTGCCTTGTCCTCTGGGTTTCTCAATTGTTGCCCTTGGCCGTAACTGCCATATTGGGGCTGGCGCTATTGCCCCTGCTGGATGTTCTTCCGGCTGCGCAAACGTTCGCTTTGTTCGGAAATCCCGCCGTATTTTTTATTCTGGGCGCATTTATGCTGGCGGCGGGCGTGATGAAATCCGGGTTATCCGAGCATCTGGCACTGACCCTGCTGGAGCGGGTGGGATCCAGTCCCCGGCGATTACTGCTGGCCATGTTGTTATTGCCCGCATGCATGGCCTTCTTTATGCCTGAACATGCGGTGGCAGCGGTATTCCTTCCTCTTGCATGGGAAATTGTACGCGGGCTTGGTTTGAAGCCGGGAGATCGTTACGCCCAGTCGATATTTCTTGCCATGGCATGGGGCGCCATCATTGGCGGGGTGGCGACATTGCTGGGTGGGGCGCGCGGCCCGCTGGCTATGGCGCTGGTGCAGGAGTTAACCGGAAAATCATTTTCGTTCATCGACTGGAGTATCGCTTCCGCACCGCTGGTTGCCAGCATGTTGGTCATAAGCGCCGCATTGCTTCTTTTTATAACGCCAGTGAAGGGGCTTCATATCCAATCCGTCCGTAAACGAATTGAAAAACAACGGCTGGAGCTTGGCTTGCTGAATTGGCAGGGGCGTATCATGGCCCTGTTGATGCTTGTTACCATTATCGCATGGCTGTCAGCGGGACATGTGATCGGGCTGGCCAGTATTGCCCTGATAAGTGTCGTCTGCATGTTTGCGCTGCGTCTGGTTGCATGGAAAGAGATTCAGGCGCATGTCAGTTGGGATGTCATTTTGTTATATGGCGGTGCGATTGCCATCGGCAAGGCGATTGCCGTGACGGGTGCGGGTGCGTGGCTGGCAACATGGCTGTTGCCAGTGGGTGCGGCTGGTGTGAGTTTGCTGTTATTGCTGGCGCTGGCAACCCTGCTGTTAACCGAAGGCGTGAGTAATTCCGCCGCTGTCGCCATTATGATGCCCGTGGCCATTCCGGCAGGTCTGGCGGCCGGTATGAATCCCGTTTCCGTATCGATGGCTGTCGGAATCGTAGCCGGGTTTGCCTTTATGTTGCCCATGGGAACACCACCCAATGCCATGGTTTTTTCTACAGGTTATGTAAAAACCATTTCCATGTTGCGCTATGGTGTCATCATGTCGATTGCGGCATTTACCCTGTTTGCACTCACTGTCTGGCTGTGGTGGCCTGTTGCGGGGATTGGAGTGATGAAGTGAATATCTCGGCATTGATAGAATCCACCATAGCCTTGCTGCGGCAAGCCAGAGACAAGCATGGTGACCGCCTGACTTATCCGTGTGCCATGGGTTCGGAGGGGATGGTCCAGATTGACCTGATTTGCCGGCATGTTCCCGGTATCCGCATCATGACACTGGATACGGGGCGTTTGCCACAGACCACGTATGAGTTAATAGAGAAGGTACGTGAGCATTACGGTATTGATCTGGAAATCGTGTTTCCGGACAGGGATGAAGTTGAAGCCATGGTACGCGACCATGGTATCAACCTGTTTTACCATTCCGTTAAAAATCGAAAACTGTGCTGTGGCATTCGCAAGGTACATCCGCTCAGGCGCGCGCTGGCTGGTATGAACGCATGGATCACCGGCCGGCGGCGGGATCAGTCGGAGAACCGTGCCGTAGTCCAGCCGATCGAGGATGACCCGGTTTTTGGTTTGACGAAGTACAATCCCATGCTGGACTGGACGGAAAGTGATATCTGGAGCTATATCCGGGAGCATCACGTACCCTACAACCGTTTGCATGATGAACATTATGTGTCGATTGGTTGTGAGTGCTGCACCCGTGCCATTACCGCCGGTGAAGACCCGCGCGCCGGGCGCTGGTGGTGGGAAAACAGGGATACGCTGGCTGAATGCGGGCTACATGTCAGTTCGCTGAAAGCGGGTGAAGGCGAATCAGGTGAAGGGATATAGTCTCTTGTCCGTGATATCCAATGTGAAAAACACAAGATATTTTACCACAAAGTACGCAAAGTTACGCAGAGTAAAGACGGGGTATAAAAGTCTGACGGATATAATTCCTGCGACTAAAGGTATATTCAGTATTTACCCGTTTTGGAGTCCTTTGCGCAACTTTGCGTACTTTGCGGTTCAATCCTGTTTATTCATGCAGGTCAGGAGAAACAAATGAGTAAATACAGACTGACGCAGCTTAAAACGCTGGAGGCGGAGTCCATTCATATCATGCGCGAGGTGGTGGCCGAGTTCCGCAATCCGGTGATGCTGTATTCCGTTGGCAAGGACTCCAGTGTCATGTTGCATCTGGCGCGCAAGGCATTTTATCCCGCACCTTTGCCGTTTCCGTTATTGCATGTCGACACCGGCTACAAGTTTTCCGAGATGTACGAATTTCGCGACTGGTTCGTCAGGGAAATCGGTGCGGAACTGATCATCAAACGTAATGAGGCAGCGATCGGAAAGGGAATGAATCCCAGGGAATATGGCGTGGCGCGTTGCTGCGGCGCATTAAAGACGCAGGGCCTGCTGGATGCGCTGGAAGAAGGAAATTATGACGCTGCTTTTGGCGGTGCAAGACGTGATGAGGAACGCAGCCGGGCCAAGGAACGCGTGTTTTCCATTCGCGATGAATTCGGCCAGTGGGATCCGAAGAATCAACGTCCGGAATTATGGGATATCTATAATGGCCGAATCCACGAAGGGGAAAGCGTGCGTGTATTTCCATTATCCAACTGGACGGAAATGGATATCTGGCTTTATATCAGGGAAGAAAATATTCCGATTGTGCCATTATATTATGCTAAAGAACGGCCCATGGTGGAGCGGGGAAGTCTGTTGATTCCCTATGATGAGCAAACGAAGGATCAATTGCTGGAAGGCGAGGAACCTACCATGGTGATGAGCCGGTTCCGCACGTTAGGTTGCATGCCATGCACGGGCGCTGTGCGTTCCAGTGCGACAACCATTGATGAGATTGTAGCCGAAGCCGCCGCTGCACGCAGAAGTGAGCGTGAGACACGCATTATTGATCACGGCGCCAATACCATGGAAGACAAAAAAAAAGAAGGGTATTTTTAACAGATTACGAACCACGAAGACACGAAGGCACAAAGATAATCTTTTGTAGTTCTTTATTTTTCTTCGTGCCTTCGTGGTAAAAAAGGGTTTTGTGATGACTGAATTGAACTGGAAACTGAATGATAAGGTGCAACTGCTGCGACTGGCTGCCGTGGGCAGTGTGGATGATGGCAAATCAACACTGATTGGCCGTCTTCTGGTGGATACCAAGGGGGCGTTTGAGGATCAGTTGCTTTCCGTAACACGCAGGAAAGGGGCTGCATCCGAAGCTGAGGTGGATCTGGCCATGTTGACAGATGGCTTGTCCGCAGAGCGCGAACAGGGCATTACCATTGATGTCGCATATCGCTATTTTGCTACGCCGAAACGCAAATTTATCATGGCGGATTGCCCGGGGCATGAGCAATACACACGCAATATGGTGACGGGATCATCCACAGCCAATGCTGCCATCATCCTGATTGACGCCCGCAATGGTGTTATGCCGCAAACCAAAAGGCATACGCATATTCTGAGCCTGCTGGGCACGCCACACCTGGTGGTTGCCATCAATAAAATGGACATGGTGGACTATGACCAGGAAATCTTTGAAAAGATTCGCACGGAGATGGCGTCCTATTGTGCCAGACAGGGAATCAGGGACCTGCTTTGTATTCCGATCTCGGCCTTGCATGGCGATATGGTGGCCACGCGGGGCGACTCCATGCCCTGGTATGCAGGCAAGACGTTGCTGGAAACACTTGAATTGATTGAGGTGACTGACCATATCGAGCGTTTGCCCTTCCGCTTTGCCGTACAGTATGTTAATCGGCCACAAATGACTGATTTGCCGGATTTCCGGGGTTATTGCGGGCGTATTAATTCCGGCATGGTGCGCGCTGGCGATGCTGTGACGGTGTTGCCCGGTGGCAGGACATCACACATTAAGGATATTGTCACATTTGACGGGCAACCGGAAAAAGCCTTTGCACCGCAAAGTGTCACATTTACGCTGGCAGATGATATTGATGTTTCACGCGGAGATATGATTGTACATTCAAATGCAGTCCCTGAAACGTATAAGGATATTGAAGCGATGGTCTGCTGGACAGGTGATCAGGCACTGGCTCTGCGCAATAAATATATCATCAAGCAAACCACAAATTCAGTGCGAGCCATGGCCACGGAGATTGTGTATCGCACTGATATTCACACCCTGAATCAGGAAGACGCAAACGAACTCGGCGTCAATGAAATTGGCAGGGTACGCTTTAAGCTGGCACAGCCAATTTATGCCGATGCGTATACGGATAACCGTGCTACCGGAAGTTTTATCATTATTGACACATTTACCAATATTACAGTGGGTGCAGGCATGCTTTGTTAGGGAACATCTGAACAACTCATTCTTGACGTTCTCTTGACAATAACGGGAGGGTGCCTAAGGTTCCTGACCGATTGGTTGGTCAGGAGAAGTCGATGGTACGGGTATCAGACGGAGAAATGCGTATTCTGGAAGCAGCGGGAGACCTGTTTTCCAGATATGGTTTCGATGCCGTATCCATTCAAAAAATCGCGACGCAGGCCGGTATATCCAAAGCTACGGTCTTTCATCATTTTTCCAGTAAACAGGATCTTTATATCACCGTATTAAAACAAGCCTGCTTTAATATCGGCACCATTTTACAATCTCTGGAGAAAGAACCCTGTACATCCGTCAAGCCACTGCGTGACTTTGCCAGTGTCCATTTGAAAAACATGTTTGACCAGAAGAATGTATCCCGTCTGATCCTGCGCGAGATGACGGATGGAGACCGCAAGCAGGGGCAGGCTCTGGCCGTTGATGTATTTGGCGAGCATTTTTCGCGCCTGGTGGTGTTAATTGAAAGTGGACAGAAGGAGGGAATACTGCGCCGGGATATGGATGCGGTTGATGCAGCAGCTGCCATTGTGGGTTTGAATGTCTTTATGTTCCAGTCATGGCCGGTGCTTCAACACCTGCCGGGAACGCATTTCGATGACCCTGCATATACAGGGGAACGCTGGCTGCGCTTGTTGCTGTTGGGCATTACGGACAGGACGGAGAACATGGCATGACACCTGGCAGTCTATCGGACTTAGATGAAATCTACTGCACGGCAGGGATAGCGGTCAAAAAAGTACGGCTTTCTCGTTACATAGTACCTACTATGCGCCTCAAAATCCGCGCTTTTTTGCCTCGTTTTCCCACCTGCTCGCTACGATCTCCCCAAGTCCGACAGGCTGCTAGACTCTTGCCAAAAATGATGCTGATCATGAGTGTTTCAGCCATCGCTGCATGTGGAAGCGGAGAAGATACGGTTCCGGCAACGGTAAGCACCGTTAATATTACAACCCATACAGCGATGCTTCAGGATGTTCAAATTATAGAACCCGCTGTCGGAAAAATATTGAATCCGCGATCAGTCACGGTTTCAGCGGAAGTATCAGCAAAGGTCATGTGGATTGGTGTGGATGTCGGCAGTCAGGTCAACAGGAATGATGTGCTGGTACGACTGGACAGTAACGATTTCAAGGCGCAAGAGACTGCCGCCATGGCGGAAATTGCCAGTCTGGAGGCCAGAATACCTGCGCAGAAACGTCTGGTACAACGATACCGGAAACTTGCTTCCGACAAGTTTGTTTCCCCTGTCATGCTGGATCAGGCAGAAGCGGAACTGGCCACGCTTATACAATCAAAACGCGCCGCTTCGGCCAGGCATGCCCGCTCCATGCTGAATCTGGCACACACCACCGTGCATGCTCCTGTTTCCGGGAAGGTGCAGCGGCGTTTCGTTGCCGCAGGTGATTATGTGAAGGCTGGAGGAAGACTGGTTGATGTTGTTGCCGGGGGACAGATCACCATCAGTCTTCCTTTTCCGGAAACCAAAGCGGGTGTGATACGCACGGGGCAGAAGGTTCGCCTGCATTTGCCTGCAGGCGAAGGAGAACTGTACGCTGTTATCCATGATTTATCTCCCATGATTGGACGGAGTTCCGGTGCATTTGCGGCACGGCTTAAAGTGGAAAATCCCGGTGAATGGCGACCTGGTGGAAGTGTACTGGCCGAAGTGCAGGTGGCAGAGCATAAACAGGCCGTCGTGGTTCCTGATGCCAGCATTGTGCTGCGGCCGGGAGGTGAGGTGGTTTATGTCATTGCGGGCGGCAAAGCCTCTGAACGATCCGTGCAAAGCGGTGTGCATGTAGGCGGTTACGTGGAAATAATCCACGGGCTTGCGGCTGGTGAAACCATTGCCGTCGATGGCGCTGCGTTCCTGACCGGGGGTGCGAGCGTGCATGTTATCGGTCACACAGATCAATTGCCGGATAAAAAGGATGCCGGGAACAAGTCATGACGTTACCTGAATTTTCCATTCAGCGTCATGTGCTGGCATGGATGCTGTCGGGCGTTCTGGTTCTGTTTGGTATCGTGGCATACAACCGTATTGGTGTAGACCGTTTCCCTGATATTGATTTCCCCATGGTATCCGTCACCACGGTGATGGAAGGTGTGCAGCCGGATGTCGTGGATGCTTCCATTACCTCTCTTATCGAGGAAAAGGTCAATAGTGTTCCCGGAATTGAACACGTCATTTCCCAGTCCTCTCCGGGTGTATCTATCGTCAATGTACAATTTAAGCTGACAAAAGACATTGATGTAGCCTTTAACGAGGTACAGGCCAAGGTGAATCAGGTGTTGCGTAAATTGCCCGATGGCGTGGATCCGCCGGTCGTTGCCAAAGTGGAAGTAGGCGCCGCGCCCGTGATGTGGCTGACGCTGACCGGCAACCGCACCTTGCAACAGCTTAACCAGTATGCACGTAATGTGATCAAGAAGCGTCTGGAGAATATTGAGGGCGTAGGTGAAATTCGCATTGGAGGTGAAAGGGAGAGAACTATTCGGGTATGGCTTAATCCGGAACGCATGCATGCATTCAATGTGACCGTGCCTGATGTCATCCATGCTTTCCGTCGCGGGCATGTTCAGTTTCCGGGAGGTTTCCTGGTTGGCGGCAGACGGGAATACCTGATCAGGCTGGACATGGAATTCCATCATGTTCGTGAATTGCGCGATATGGTGGTGGCCGTCCATCCGGATGGCCGTATTCAGTTGGGAGATATCGCCCGGATCGAAGACGGACTGGCGGATTACCGGCGGCTTTCACGCTTCAATGGCCAACCTGGCGTTGGTCTGGGTATTGTGCGGATTACGGGTGCGAATACCGTGGCTATTGCCACTGAGGTCAAACGCCGTCTTAAACAGGAAATTCTTCCTTCTCTTCCGCCCGGTATCAGACTTGATATTGCGACCAATGACGCTGAAATCATTGAAGGTATTGTTGATGGGCTGAAAGGACACCTGTACGAATCCGTGCTGCTGGCCGCGTTAATCGTACTTATTTTTTTGAAGAACCTGCGCGCCACGGCTATTATCTCTCTTGCTATACCCGTATCGCTTCTGGCGGCGATTGCCGCTGCCTTTTTCCTGCATTACACATTGAATCTGATGACTCTACTGGCGCTGTTATTGTTAATTGGCGTGGTTGTCGATGATGCCATTGTGGTGCTGGAGAATATTTACAGGCATCGGGAGCAAGGCCTGGAGAAAAATGCGCGCGAAGCTGCGATCAAGGGTAGCCGTCAGGTCGCTTTTGCCGTCATCGCCGCCAGTCTTACCCTGATTGCCATCTTTGCACCGGTTGTTTTTCTGGGCGGGCTGGTCGGACGTTTCTTTCAGGCGTTCGCTGTTGTGGTGGTCTTTGGCGTTCTGACCTCAATGCTGGTTGCCCTGACTTTAACGCCCATGCTTTGTTCGCGTCACCTCAATATCGAAGAAAAGCACGGGCGCATTTATACTTTTTTTGATACTGCATTTTTTGTTCTGGATCGATTTTACAGACGTTTACTGGCATGGACGCTGAACTGGCGCTGGACTGTGCTGGGCCTGGCTGCGCTTATCTTCCTGGCCAGTACGTATCTGTTCTCAATCGTGGGCAAGGGTTTTGTCCCACAGGAGGACGAAAATCGATTCATGGTCATTTTCAAGGCGCCACTAGGTGCGTCCATGGATGATGTCCGGCATAAGATAGAGGCAATGGAAGCGAGGTTGCACCGTGCGCCGTATGTGGACAATGTCTTTACCGCGGTGGGCCTGGGCGTGACCGGGCAGGTGAATCAGGGCATCGCTTTTGTCCATTTAACACCGAAATCCATGCGTGCAATCCGCCAGTGGGAAATCATCCCCGCCATGCAAAAAGAGCTGGCCGAAATACCGGGATTACGATCTTTTGTCGTTCGCGTGCCCATTATTGGTGGTCAGCGCGGTGAACCGCTACAGTTTGGTCTGACCGGACCGCATCTGAATAAAGTTGCACAGTTGTCGCATAATTTATTGGAAAAGCTGAAAAAAAATACCGGCATAGGTCACATCGATCTGGATCTGCAACTGGATTTGCCGGAACTGACATTACAACTGGACCGTATCCGGGCTCGGGATCTGGGGATCACGGCGCAAGATGTGGCGCTGGCTGTGAATGTTCTGGCAGCTGGCATGGATGTAGCAAAATACAACGATATTCCGGGCGATGGCAATCGCTATGATATCCGTCTGAAGGCGCAATCCGGCGCATTACAACACCCTGAAGATCTGAGCAGGATTTATGTGCGCTCAGCCAGTGGCGCACTGGTTCGGCTGGATACCATTGCCCGATGGACCAGGCATCTCGGCCCCGCTGTGATTCCGCGAATGGATTTGCGTTATGCCGGCATGTTTTATAGCAGGCCCTCCATGCCGCTTGGCAATGCAGTGGATGCCGTTCGTCTGGAGGCGAAAAAGATTCTTCCTCCCGGTTATGGCATTACATTCCTGGGGCAAGCCTCCGAATTTGGCAAGACGCTGAAAAATATCGTGTTTGCCTTTTCCATGGCCATGATTCTTGTCTATATGGTGCTGGCCAGTCAGTTCAACTCCTTTCTTCAGCCCTGGGTGCTGATGCTGGCGCAGCCACTGGCCGTCATAGGTGGCGTGGCAGCACTGTGGATAAGCGGAAACACGCTGAATATTTTTTCCATGATCGGACTGGTTTTGCTGGTCGGTCTGGTCGCCAAGAATTCCATTCTTCTGGTTGATTTCACCAATCAGCTACGCGCCCGGGGAGCAGAGATTGACGATGCGCTCAGGCAGGCGTGTCCCATCCGTATGCGCCCGGTGCTTATGACATCACTGACAATTATTTTTGCACTGCTTCCCGCGGCTTTTGGTCTTGGCCGAGGCAGCGAGATGACCATTCCCATGGCAGTGGCCGTGGTAGGGGGCATGATTTCCTCAACGTTGCTGACGCTGGTGGTGGTGCCCGCCGCCTATTCCCTGCTTGAACATGGTGTGCTGCTTGTGAAAAACAGGCGGCAACATCTACACCAGGCACGATGAAGCGAATCTTTTTTCTTGTGCTGGCTTTGGGTGTGTTTTCACAACAATCCATTGCCATGGGACTCACGGATGCCGTACGCCTGGCGCTGGATTATGCGCCATCCTATGCGGCGGCCGAGGCCGCGCGTGATGCGGCAGGAGAAGATGCCGTGATCGGGCGCGCAGGGTTGTTACCTTTTATCAGGGGAACAGGAGAGTTCATTCATTTTGAACAGAAGTATAATTATACGAAAAATCCCGGCTTTCTGGCCTCTGATGTGGTATTCAATCGTTTCGGATTTGGCGGCACGCTGGTGCAGCCTCTGTTTCGCCTGGATCGCTGGGCAGGATATGCCCAGGGGAAACTGGCCAGTGATATCGGTGAACTTAAATTATTGCTTGAACGGCAAATCCTGTTCTTGACGGTGGCAAACGCATATACCCATGTGCTGGTGGCGCGAGAAGATTTAGCTGCGATCAGGGCGCAGGAGAAAGCTGTGAGCCACTTGCGCAAGCAGGCCAGCGCTGCTTTTGATGTTGGCACGGCTACGGTCAATGATGCGCTGGAGGCCGAGAGCAGGCTTGATCTGGTGCGGGCTGACCGTATCCAGGTTGAAAATATGCTGGATACTGCGCGTGCAGATTTTGAATCACTAACAGGCTCGAAAAATAAAAACCTTTTTCTGTTTTCGCAAGATGCCAGCCCTGGAAATCCGAAGCCTGAACGACGCAATTACTGGCGGGATGCGGGGATACATCAGTCTCTGTCGAGCCTGCTTGCCGAAAAAAAGATGGAAGTTGCAAAACAGGAAGTAACACGAACTTTTGGTCTGGCATTGCCTGGCATTGATCTGGTTGCGGGTCTTTCGCAGGAAAAAGTCACCAATAATCTGTTCGATACCGGCTCCACCGTCAAAACCGAACAATTGGGCCTGCAACTGGAAGTCCCGTTGTATGCCGGAGGTGCGATGTCGGCACAACTGCGCAAGGCGCGTAAATTGCAGGTGGAGGCGGAATATGAACTACGTGATGCCCGCCGTGAAGCGGGGCTGACTGCCACCCGTGCATGGTTACGCGTGAAGGCGGCTGCATCCCGTATTCGTGCAATGAAGCGAGGACTTATTTCGGCGAACAGAGCCAGAGATGCCGCGCATGCAGGATATGATGTGGGTTTACGCACGATCGTTGAACTTCTGGATGCAGAAGACCGGGCGGCAAAAGCGCGCCGTAATCTGGTTCGCGTTAAGGCCGAATACCTGTTGAGCCGCTTACAACTTGATTCCGCTGTGGGAAAGCTGAATATGTCATCAATAGAACGGGTGGAACATTTGCTGATTAGGTCAGATGTTCCTCGATAAGTTCGACCAGCTTGGCTTTGTTAATAGCACCAACCTTGGTTCCCTGCACATTGCCGTCACGAAACAGCATGAGCGTAGGAATACCGCGTACCCCGTATTTTCCAGGCGTGTTCGGATTATCGTCAATATTGATCTTGGCGATGGTAATCCGGTCATTCATTTCATCTGCAACTTCATCGAGCATGGGGGCGATTTGCTTGCAGGGGCCACACCATGGCGCCCAGAAATCGACCAGAACAGGTCCGGGTGCTTTTAATACGTCATTCTCAAAGCTGTCATCGCTAACGTGGGTGATATGTTCAGATGCCATTTAACAGGCCTCCCGTTCAATATGATATAATGGCGCATACCGTAGCTGCAAGGAGGGGTAAACGTCAACCATGATGAATATGCCAACATCGGATATTGGGAATATGCTGACAGACATTCTCCGTAAACATATCGATCATGCAGGCGGCTGGCTGCCATTTGATGCGTTTATGCGGGATGCCTTGTATACCCCCGAACACGGCTATTATGAATCTGCCGAAGTATTTGGAGAATCGGGAGATTTTGTGACCGGTCCGGATATGGGTCCATGGCTTGCCCTGGCACTGGCTGATCTGGTTTGCTGGGGCTGGAAACGGATGGGAAGCCCCGCACAATGGTGTCTGATTGAACAGGGCGGCGGGAGCGGACGCCTGATGTGTGAGATCATCAAGTCACTGGACCGTACAGGATGTCCATTGCCTACAGGAATTATAGCGGTAGAGGCCAGTGAACACATGCGCCGACGGCAACGCATAAGGTATCAAAACGAAGGAATAGATGTGCTACATATCTCAAATCTGGCCGAACTGAATCCGTGTGAAAATGCTGTGTACTTTTGTAATGAATTGCCCGATGCTTTTCCGGTGCGATGCTTTGCATGGCAGCGCCAATTGATGTTTGAACGCGGCGTTGGCTGGAATGGTGAACGCTTCGTATGGTCTGAACGCCCGTTGGAGGATCCACCGGAGATTAATCCTGTTTATATGCAGGCGTGGCCGGATGCTTACATGAGCGAATGGAGTCCGTCTCTGCATTCATGGCAGAAGGATATCGCCGCATGCATGCAAAGGGGTTATGTATTTTGTGTGGATTACGGATATGCCGCAAGTGAATATTACCGTCCGGACCGTCGGCAAGGAACGTTACTGGCCCACCTGCGGCATCAGGCAGTGGATGATGTGCTTACCAGTCCCGGCAGCAGGGATATCACGGCCCACGTTGATTTTACTGCTCTGGGAAGAACGGGTATGCGGGCGGGTCTGGATGTGGGCTGCTGGATGACTCAGGGGGCATGGCTGGCCCAGAGTCCATCTGTTCAGGAACATCTTCAGAAACTGGCTGTATCTACCGATATAAAAAGCGTAAAAACTATCTCATTGATGAAACGTATGTTGATACCGCAGGGAATGGGGGAGTTATTCAAGTTGAGTGTCCAGGCATGCAATACTCCGGTGGAGGCTCCGCCCTTTCTCAATCGCTTTAACCGTATGCATGCATTAACCGCACTTCCTTAACCTTGACATGATGTGATGCGGGTTAACAATCATGCCTTCCATGCGTTGTCCATCCTGTGATGCCCGAACCCCAAAAAATCAAGGCTTTTGCAAGCATTGTGGCGCAGTGTTGCTTGCCGGAGATGAAGCACCCCACATAGGCCCATACCGGCTTGAAGCAAAGCTGGGGGAGGGAGGCATGGGAGTAGTCTACCGCGCCACAGATGAGCAGTTGCATCGCGAAGTGGCGGTGAAAATTCTTCATCCCGCAATGCTGAAACAGGAAAATCTGATGGAGCGCTTTCGCCGTGAAGCGCGCATGCATGCAAAGATGATTCATCCCAATATTGTCACCTTGCTGTCGCTCTATGAAGACGGGGAGCACATGGCACTGGTGATGGAAATGGTGCACGGGAGAAATCTGAAAGAATATCTGCGCCAGAATCCCCGGCCCGCGCTTCCGGATGTGATTCGCATTAGCGAAGCTGTTTGTTCGGGGCTTACGGTGGCGCATAACCTTGGCATGGTGCATCGGGACCTTAAGCCTGCCAATATTCTTTTAGCGGCGGATGGCTCGATTAAACTGATGGACTTTGGTCTGGCCAAGCCCCTGAGCGACGATGATGATTTAACCCAAAGCGGGGCGGCTATAGGATCATTTCGTTATATGGCACCTGAGCAGGTCCTCAATCAACCGGTTGATGCCCGGACGGATCTGTATGCGCTGGGTATTCTGATGTATCAGATGACAACCGGAAAGCTGCCCTTCAATACCTCGCTGAAAGGCGGCGGCGAATTCGAAATCATGGAAAAACAAGTCCGCCATGATCCCGAATCTCCACGTAAATTAAATCTCGCGTTACCGGTTGCCATGTCCGATCTGATTATGGCACTGCTTGCCAAGAATCCCGATCAACGGCCGGCCAGCTGCGAAATAGTGCACAAGGCATTGACGAGCATTATCCGGAAGAGCAAAGACCCGCAAAAGAATATAATTTATTCCCGCGTTTCCGGGCCCCAAAATAACGTGGAGATTGCCAGAGGCTTGCTATATGCATGGAGCCGGCAGGTACTGCGTTTGCTGCAGCGGGTAAGCCTGTATATTAAAACCTGTATGCTGGATATTCCTGACCGCTTTCAGGCAGCACTGGTATGGACAATGATTATCATCGTCATGGGTGTTCTGGGGTGGGGATTGACCAGCCTGATCCGGATATCCGAGCAGGCATCACCGGATTCCGGGACGAAACCCGGATATGCCCGCTTACCCACATCTGTTATACCAGAGAAAAAAGCCGGGCAGACTGCCCATAAGGTGCAAATGACAGCGCAACGGAAGCCTGTCGCTAAAGCCATCATTGAACCTGTTAAAAACCCTGGAGAAAAAAATGTGCCGGCCAGACCAGTTCGCAAAGCAGCCTTGTCTCCGCCAGCAAAGCCACATCCATCCGGCGAGAAAGTCGTTCAGCCTGTAAAGAAAATTCCAACTATGCATAAAACGCCCGTTATAACCGGAAATGCAACCGGAATCACCCGGATTACTGTTAAACCGGTTACCTATCACGTGGCGCATCGAATCGTACGCAGTGATGGTAGCAGCGCCAGTAGTGGCGTACATGAGTTCCGCGGTGGCAAACGCGTGTATTTTGAATCGTTAGAAAATTATGCGCTCAAGGATAAAATACGTTCATTTAAAAGCGGCTGGATTCGCCTGTATCTTACAAAATCAGTCAAGCTTTCGCGTATTGTGATTCATCGGGCCAGTGTAGGAAAACGGGGCTTCAGGAAGGGTGAAATCAGGCTTGAGGTGCAAGGCAGCGGGGGACATTGGCAAACGCTCCTGTTGCGTAAGGACCGTGCTATTGATCGGCCATTAAGCATCAGCAAGCCCGGAGTGGTGCTTGCTGATGTCAAAGGTGTAAGATTCAGGTTTAAATCATCCGAACCCATAACCATCGGGCCCATTGATTTGTTACCCTAGTGACACAGTTACCACTGATTGCCGGTCGTGTCGAACGCCTGTTGCCAGG
>CAZJRL010000011.1:0-19532 GCA_964548425.1 uncultured Zetaproteobacteria bacterium
CATCTTTCGCTTCTTCCGGATGCAGCACCACACCCAGGGCGAACATGGTGGCGGCAAAGAACCACAGAAAATAGTCCCTGAATACCATAAATACCGGCGGAAACAGGTAAGCGGCAATCGCGCCTGCCAGCGTCAGGACAGCCATATTCCGGGACAGGCACTTCCAGATCATAAAAGGCTCCTGGATATTGTTATAAACCGACAGGGCGGAAGAGATGGTGGCCAGGGACAGAATCGAACTGTCGACACGAGGATTTTCAGTCCTCTGCTCTACCGACTGAGCTACCTGGCCATGTATCAGGCTTGTAAGGGGGCCGGATTATTCTGTCAATGGTTACCGGATGCAAGAAGTTTTGTATTTGCCTGTTAAAAAGATAAAGAAACCAACCATGCGGTTGCAACCGCATGGTTTATACCATTGTCACAGAAAGCTAGAATTTAACGCGGTAGTGCGTATCCAGCCAGCATTTTGGAAGTGATTCACCCGAAGGAAATTCAAGCTTTGATTTTTTTACCTCGGTAGGTTCGCCAACCTCTTCGCCAGCCTGATAACGTACTTTCATGGTGCCCGATGCCGGATTGAACATTTCTCTCGGATCCAGCACCTCAACCAGATCGCCACTCTGCATGTCTTTTAAAAACATATGCACTCCTTCAGTTCTGTATCTGCCCTTCTATAGCCTAGAACAAGAAGGCCATGAGCGCCAGTTCAAAAAAATATGATACCAGGAGGCATTGACTTGTCGGCGTTCAATTCTAAACTGCCGCATTCCTGATGGGGGATCGTCTAGCGGCAGGACTGCGGACTCTGACTCCGCCAACCGTGGTTCGAATCCACGTCCCCCAGCCAACTTTCCGGGTTTTGTGAGCATGAAGTTTTTTTAATCAAATATTCATTATATTTCAATAAACGATCTATATAGTTCGAACTGTCCGGCGTTATTCCCTCCTCCCCTCCCTATAGATTGCGCCGGATGTTCCAGGCCCCGGCTCCCCGCCGGGGTCTTTTTTTTCAACACGCCATGTAAGCCAATATCTTACACCCTGCACGCACAAACACTTGCAGGCTAGGTGATATCAATTTCAGCAATGACCGGCAAGTGATCCGAGCATATAAACGGGATGGTGCGAAGGTGTTTTACCGTCAAATCACCTGTTGCCAGGATATAATCCAGTTGCCGTTGTGGCCGCCAGCTTGGAAATGTTCGCGGGTTATCAGATGGAGGTTCCAGTGAGGTATGAGTCAGGAGATAACTGAATTCCGAAGCATCCGGTTCGCAGTTTAAATCTCCCATGAGGATGGCGCTTTGATAACGATTCAGGCGCTGGGCAAGAAACTTCATTTGCCGTATCCGGTTCGATTTCTTCAGAGATAAATGTGTGATAAACAGGGCTATTTCCCTGTTGTTGATATGTAATACACCTTCCATCAGACCACGCCCATGCCTTGAGGCCGGAAGGCGATGCCGAAGCAGTCTTGTGCATGGATCATGGCAAAGCAATCCCAGGCTGATACTGGCAATACGCCCGACATCGCGTGTAATCTGGGTATAACAATATGGCATACCGGTGCGGTATGCGATGTGCTGCGCCTGGTGAATCTGCCGGGTGCGGAATGAACCGCTGTCACTTTCCTGTAGAGCAATGATGTCAAAATCCTTTAATTGTCCGGCAATCAGATTGAGGTTGGCAAGTAGCTGACGGTGGGGCAGTAGATACCGAAAGCTGTGCGTCAGGACGTGCCGAAGGTGGCGGCTGCCGATACCGGCCTGAATATTGAAAGTTGCCACACGAAGCGGTGGTATGTCAGCGAATCTGTTCAGCGATTTTCTCCATGTATATAGAGCCAATTGAAAAACTCGTGAGCGGCAATTGGCTCTGTGCTTTTATTCATGTGGCTTCTGCATGAACGGTGCTGATGCTACACTCCCCGCTAATGAAACGGTATTCACGGTTAATTGGCATTGTGTCCCTGTGCCTCAGCATGGGCGCGGTTGCTTATGCGGAGTCAGGTGTCCGCATGTCGGTCAATATCGGCAACAGGATTGTGTCCTGTGATGCACATGTGAATTATAATCAGAAACACCTTACCAAGGTGTTGCGTGAGGGTTCTGAAATTAGTGTCAATTGGGAGATTAATGTCAGTGCTATCAGGGCATACTGGTTAAATCGAACGGTTGCCACGGTGACCGTAAAGCGGCGGGTGGTGCCGGATCTGGTGTCACAAAGCTGGCAGCTCATTGATATGACCGGTGGTATTTCACAGCGTGTGTTTAATCTGAAACGGGCGGTACAGTTCCTTACAAGGCTGGAACAGTTTCCCGTCATTGACCGCAGTCTCCTGGAAGGTGGCCATCGCTACCGGATGGATATCGAAATCACTGAAACAGAAGGCGATGCACAGCGTGGCTGGATGGCGGCATGGTTCGGTTCCAGCAGCGTTGATACCTTCGCGGAGTTTGCATTGCCATGAATGGCCCGGGCGCGATGCGCTTTCTACCTGTCCTGATGTCCGTTTTCCTTATGTTTGGTGCAGGTGTCATGTGGTTCCGCAGGTCGGGAGGTGATGCAGGTTCATCGCTTACATGGGTAAATATCATCCTGATGCTGATTCTGGCGGGCTTGTCCATGCAATACGGGTTACGTCTGTTGCGGCAGCGTAGCGAACCGCGCCCCGGGTCCCGTCTCAGGGCCAAGCTGGTGATGGCGCTGGTTGGCATGTTGATGGTCCCGTCCATAATTATTCAGATTACGGCCAGTCAGATGGTCGAGCGTAGTCTGAATGTATGGTTCGATGTGCGTGTTGATACCTTGCTGGATCGTGCGCTCAATCTGGCACGCGGATTCTACGGGCGTGTGGAAGGGGATCTGAAACAGGGGATACTAACCTATATTGCTGATCCTGTTCTGGTTAATGCAATAGATGCCCCTGTTGATTATGCCACGTTGAATGCCCGGCTGGCGGAGATTCAATCCAAGGAAGGCTGGCAGCGATTGCAACTGTTTGACACCAGTGACCGCTTGCTGGCCGGGGTGCAGGAAAGTGGACTGGAGGCACTGGAAACCGAACCACTGGGTGAGAATGCCAAGCTGGCAACGGCATTGGGGCGTACAGTGACCGGATTGCTGACCATAGGTGATCGGGAAGTGGTGGCAGGTTATGCTCCATTGCAGGGACAGCATGGTATCGTGGGCTTACTTCGTGCCGAAATTACGCTGCCTTCCGGCGTGGTGCGGAGCGCACGCTCTGTTGAAGCTGATTATAAAACCTACCGCGAACTGGAGAGAAACCGCCAGGCTATCCAGGGATTATTTACCAATACCATGTTGATCGTCACTCTGTTTGTTGTCCTGATTGCCGGTGGTGTTGCGATTGTGTTTGCTCGCCACCTGACCTCACCGATTGGTAATCTGGCACAGGCCCTCCGTCGTGTGACTGAAGGCGATTTAAATGTATCCATTGCCGAAACCACAAATGATGAACTGGGCTCACTGGCACACTCCTTTAATCGCATGACCGGGAGACTCAAGGATAATGTGGATGCGCTTACGCGGACTCAACAGGAACTGACCGAGGCGCTGAGTAACAGTCGCCAGCGCCGACATATTCTGGAAACGTTGTTGGCCAATCTGCAGACAGGTGTTTTGCTTTCTGATGCCAATGGCCGAATCCGCGTACTCAACGAGTCATTGAAATCATTGTTGAATTTACCGTCAGGATGGGGACCCGGGAAAGATATCGCCAGCCTGTGCAGTGGCCGCTTGCACGGTACGGGCCAGTTCTTTGATGAATTACGTAATCAGGGGCAGGAACACCTTCAGAGAGAACTCAATATTGCAGTCGGGAAAAAGAATCTGCACATTCTGGCAAGGGGTGCGAGACTGCATGCCACCGGCACATCCGGGCTTTCCGGTTATCTGATTGTGATGGACGACGTGAGTAGTCTTGCTGAAGCACAAAGGCATAAGGCATGGGCGGAAGTTGCCAGAAGGCTGGCCCATGAAATCAAAAACCCGTTGACACCGATCAAACTGGCGGCGGAACGTCTTGATCGTCGTTTCTCCGGACAGGTGGAACACGCTGATGTATTTAATGCCTGTACGCATACCATCATCGGACAGGTGGAACGTTTACAGCGCCTGATCAGTGACTTTTCCACGCTGGCAAGATTGCCGCAACCGCGTCTTGGCAAGGTCGATCTGGCGCTGTTACTTAAGGAAATGCATGAACTTTATGCCCCCTATAAGTGTGTGACGGTAGAGACATTCAGTGAGCTTGCCAGCTGTATATGTGATGCGGATCAGGTGCGCCAGGTGCTGATTAATTTACTCGACAATGCGATTGCCGCAACACGGGAGAACGGTGGCGAAGTACGTCTTTATGCTAGAATACAGCAGACTACGGCTGAATTTCATGTGTTGGACGAGGGGGAGGGGATCCCTGACGATAACAGCGCGCAGATTTTCGAGCCCTATTATTCTACCAAAGAGGATGGTTCCGGACTGGGGCTGGCGATTGCGTATCGTATTGCCCAGGAACATGAAGGAGACTTAAAGGTTGAGTCATTGAGGAATCCCACACATTTCTGCTTATATCTTCCATTAGCTGTTCACTCCATGGAGGTAGCATGAACAAACGAATCATGATTGTGGATGATGAACAGGCCATTCGTGATTCGCTGCAGGGGCTGTTTGAGGATGAAGACTATATGGTGACATGTGCCGCTTCCGGTGAGGAAGCCATCGCCCGCTTTCGCAAGGCACCGGTAGACTGCGTTCTTCTGGATATCTGGATGCCTGGCATAGACGGTCTTGAAACACTGGCACGGTTGAAGAATATAGATAGTAATGTGCCGGTCGTGATGATGTCCGGACATGCCACCATTGACACTGCCGTGCGTGCGACGCGGCAGGGTGCATTTGATTTTGTTGAGAAGCCGCTTTCTTCGGACCGGCTTCTGATTCTGGCGCGTAATGCGATAGAGAAACGCAAACTTGCGCGGGAGAATTTCGAACTGAAACAGAATGTCGAGCAACAGTCACAGTGTGAACTCATTGGCCAAAGTGCAGCCATGCAGGGTGTTAGAGAGATGATTCAGCAAGTTGCGGCGACGGATGTACCGGTGTTGATTCTGGGTGAGCATGGCACCGGAAAGGCTGTAGCCGCCCGGCTCCTGCACCAGTATTCCACACGTTCGGAAAAGGCATTCATAGCGGCGAATACAGCCGGTATTCCCGATACGCGTATGGATTCCGAATTGTTCGGGCATGAGAAAGGTGCTTTTCCCGGCGCCGTGCATACCCAGAGGGGTTGTTTTGAAATGGCCAACGGTGGCAGCCTGTTCTTTGATGAATTGACGGATTTAAGCCTGGCCGCACAGGCCAAGGTTTTGCGCGTGTTGCAGGATCATGCTGTTCAGCGGATTGGCAACTCCACCGTGCGGTCTATCAATGTGCGGCTTATTGCCGCCAGTAGCCATGATCTGGAACAGGCGCTCAGGGATGGTGCGGTGCGGGAAGATTTCTATTACCGCCTGAACGTGGTCAATATCCGTATGCCCGCCTTACGTGAACGCATCGAGGACATTCCTTTGCTGGTGAAAGCACTGGCGGATGAACAGGCAATCGTGTTGGGCGATAAACCGGTTCAGTTTACGCCGGAAGCGATGGCGATGCTGCAATCCTATCCATGGTTCGGAAATGTGCGCGAATTGCGTAATTACATTGAGCGTTGCCATATTCTCAGACCGGGAGAATCAATTGCAGTGGGTGATATGCCGCCACTGGATCAGGGAGACATGCCAGCCGATACAGGTCAGGCTGCCAATTTTCGTTCTGCCCGGGAGGCATTTGAGCGAAGTTATCTTCTGTATCACCTGAACAAGAACGACTGGAATGTAAGCCGTACAGCAGAGGATATCGGTATGGAACGTAGCCAGCTACACCGCAAGATTAAAAGTTTTGGATTAAACCAGTCATCACGGTGATTCATGAATAGTTCAGGATGAATATGCGGGCATGTAAAAAATCCAGGGAGAATGATACATGAATATTCTGATTCTCGGTGCAGGCGAAGTCGGGTTTAATGTTGCCCAGAGGCTGGTGAAGGAAGGGGCCAACGTGGTCGTGGTGGACAAGGATATGCAACTGCTCCAGCGTGTTTCAGATTGTATGGATGTGAAGACCGTACATGGCCACGCCTCACTGCCCAGTGTGCTCGAGCGGGCCAACGCCGCCAATACGGATATCCTGATTGCCGCCAC
This sequence comes from uncultured Zetaproteobacteria bacterium, assembly GCA_964548425.1. Classification (GTDB taxonomy): domain Bacteria; phylum Pseudomonadota; class Zetaproteobacteria; order Mariprofundales; family Mariprofundaceae; genus JAUZQZ01. The sequence goes on from CAZJRL010000011.1 coordinate 6,264, forward strand.
TACCAATGACGAAGTAAATATGTTGGCCTGCCAGGTGGCACATTCGCTGTTTAAGGTGCCGACCAAAATGGCGCGGGTACGGGAACCTGAATATGTCCGGCATGAGAAGCTGTGTGGCAGGGATGATCTGCCCATTGATTTGATTATTTCTCCTGAAACTGAGGCGGCAAGGGCGATCATTAAACGCTTTCAGATTTCATCAGCTTCGGATGCACAGGAATTCGCCGACGGTAAAATCACCCTGGTGGGGCTCCGTGTTCCCCCCAAGAGCACCCTGGCCGGTGTTTCACTCATGGATTCCGGTGAGGTTATGGCGGGCTTATCCGTCAACATTGTTGCGCATGAACATAATCAGAAATGGAGCGTTCCCAAAGGGGAAAGCGTGTTGCTCGCAGGCGATACCATTTATGCGGCTATGGACAGTAAACATGTAGGTGGTTTTCTGAACACTGCGGGCATGCAACACGAAGAAGGCGGAAGCAAGCACGTGATGATGGTGGGTGGCGGGCATATTGGTTTTATTGTGGCGCAAAGGCTTGAGGCATTGAACGCCACTCTGAAAATTATCGAATTTAATGAAGAGCGTGCGCATTGGCTGGCAGAACATCTCGACAAGTCCATTGTTATTTCCGGCGATGCCCTGGATCGTGAATTGATGGAAGAGGAAAATGTGGACAAGATGGATGCATTCCTCGCGCTGACCAATGATGATGAAACGAATATTCTTGCCAGTCTGATTGCCAAGAAATACAAAATCCCGCATATCATGACACTGGTAAACCGCTCGATCTATTCCGATCTTGTCCGTGAAATCGGGCTGGATGTGACGATCTCTCCGCGTTTAACGACGGTATCATCCGTAATGAGTCATATCCGCAAAGGCCGTATCCTGGGTATGTCTTCACTGGGAGACGGGAGTCTGGAAGTTCTGGAAGCTGAGGCAATGGAAACCAGTGATATTCTGGATGTACCGCTATGTGACCTGAAACTGCCTGACGAAACGATGGTTGGCGCTATTTTGCGCAAAGATGAAGTGGTGATCCCCAGAGGGGATACGCGTATTCAGGCGCATGATCATATCGTTATGGTGACTGACAGCAGTTCAGTTCAGGCAACGGAAAAGCTGTTCGAAGTTCACCTGGAATTTTTCTAGATAATGCATGGCAAGGCTGTAAAAATTCACATCGGCTGCCACGGGAAATGAAGCAGCGAAGTCGTCCTCTCATGGTAACAGAAAGGAGCTATATCGATTTTTTTACGAAGCCATTATGCATGTAAGAGGGGTGATATGGACGATCGGTATTCTGGTCGCTTTGTTCGGATCCGGCATGCTGGCCCCTGCCATTGTCGCGTTCTATTATCATACAGGCCATGTCCGTCAGTTTGTTGAAGCGGGGCTGATTGTTTTCGCTATAGGACTGGTTTTAATGCGTGCCGCCGGGTCAGCGCCCAGTCAGTTGGGGCATAAAGATGGTTTTATGATTGTGGCACTTGCATGGGTGGTGCTGTCTGTACTCGGTGCAGTGCCATATTGGACGACAGGTACGATTACATCCCTGCTCGATGGTTTGTTTGAATCCACATCAGGATTGACCACTACCGGCGCCACCATTCTTTCCGGACTGGATCAGTTGCCACCCTCTATCCTGTTCTGGCGTTCCATGCAGGAATGGCTGGGGGGAATGGGCATTATTGTTTTGGCCGTTGCGGTGATGCCTTTACTCGGTATTGGCGGCATGCAGTTGTTCAAGGCGGAAACCCCCGGTCCGGTTAAGGATAAATTGACCGCCCGCGTGACGGAAACGGCCAAGGTTCTGTGGTACCTGTACCTTGGCATGACTGTCATATGTGCACTGGCTTACTGGTGGGGAGGCATGGGTTTGTTTGACGCCGTCAATCATGCCATGTGTACTATCGCTATTGGAGGATTCTCCACGCATGATGCCAGTTTTGGTTATTTCGATGATCCACGATTGCGGCTGATTGGCGCTGTATTCATGTTTTTGGCCGGCATGAACTTTACCCTGCATTTTTCCGCCCTGATACACGGATTTTCACCCAGAATCTATTTCCAGGATGATGAGTTTCGTGCCTATGTCAAGTGGCTGGCGGTTTTGTTGCTGATGATGGGCATGCTTGTATTTATGCATGGCGGTGGTCGGTGGGATGAAGTGTTGTTTAACACGATTTCCATTGCCACGACCACGGGTTTCGCGGTTAGCGATTACAGTGGCTGGCCACCGGGAACCATGGTGTTGTTTTTAATGACCATGTTCATCGGTGCTTGTGCAGGGTCCACGGGCGGCGGCATGAAAGTTGTTCGTGTACTGCTTCTGTTTCGCCAGGGGAAGCGGGAGATTCGCCGTCTGATTCATCCACATGCTATTGTTCCCGTCAAGATAGGTGAACATAGCCTGAGCGCGGAAGTCACTCAGGCATTATGGGGATTCGCTGTACTGTTTGTCGTGAGTTATGTGCTGATTACGATGCTTGTTTCATTCTCCGGTGTTGATGTGGTAACTGCCGCATCCGCAGCCGCGGCGTGTATTACCAATACCGGGCCGGGTTTTGGTCATGTCGGACCGGCAAGCACTTATGCTGCGCTTCCGGGTATGGCCAAGGCCGTGTTGATGTTTGGTATGATTCTGGGCCGCCTGGAGATTTTCACATTTTTCGTACTGCTCGTTCCCGAATTCTGGCGAAAATGAGAACAGGCTCCTAGCTGATGCATCCCAGAGGTATTGTATGGACACTGGCCATGTTATCCGTGTTATTTGGAAGCAGCATGCTTATCACGGCAGGGGTGGCCATCTATTACCACACCGGTCATGCCATGCAATTTGCTGTTTGCGGCGGAATCGTGATGTTAAGCGGAATCATTGTGGTGGGCATGTCGAGACCGGCGCCTCTGCACCTGGGGCATCGTGACGGTTTCCTGATTGTAACACTGGCCTGGATATTACTGTCCTTGCTTGGAGCCGTCCCGTTCCGGGTGACGGGTGTATGCCATTCCTTCGTGGACAGCATCTTTGAATCAGTATCCGGTCTGACCACGACAGGAGCCACCATTCTTTCCGGACTGGATCAGATGCCACTATCCATCCTGTTCTGGCGTTCCATGCTGCAATGGCTGGGCGGCATCGGTATTATTGTACTGGTTGTCGCCGTGATTCCTTTCCTTGGCGCTGGAGGTATGCAGTTGCTACGTGCCGAGGTGCCGGGGCCGGTCAAGGATAAACTCACCACACGCGTTTCGGAAACAGCCAAGGTGTTGTGGGCGCTTTATCTTGGTATCAGTATATTATGTGCGTTGGCTTACAGGTGGGGCGGTATGGGCTGGTTTGATGCCGTCAACCATGCCATGTGTACGGTGTCCACAGGTGGCTTTTCCACACACGATGCCAGTTTCGGATACTATGGGAAGCCTGTCCTGCACATACTGGCGGTTATCTTCATGTTTATCTCGGGCGTCAATTTCGCATTGCATTTTGCCGCCATGCGACGTGGTGTTTCGCTCAGACTGTATCTGGCCGACGATGAATTTAAATTCTATTTGAGTGGATTATTCCTGTTGACGTTGTTTATTGGTTTTCTGGTGGTTCCCGGAAACGATGGAAGCAGTTGGGATGAGGTGATGTTCAGTGTGGTTTCCATAGCCACGACCACAGGATTTACCGTTGGTGATTACAGTACATGGCCATCCGGCCCGATCCTTATTCTACTCCTGATGATGCTGGTTGGCGCCTGTGCCGGTTCTACCAGCGGGGGTATGAAAGTCATTCGTCTGCTTCTGCTGTTCCGTCATGCCCGGCGTGAATTGCGTCGTCTGATACATCCGCATGGCATCATGCATGTGAAAATCGGTGATCGCAGCTTGTCGCCGAGTCTGGCGCAATCACTGTGGGGATTTGCCGTGTTGTATCTGGTGAGTTTCTTTGTCATCGCTATTCTTGTTGCGTTGACCGGCGTAGATATACTCACATCCCTGAGTTCTTCCGCCGCCTGTCTGTCCAATACCGGCCCCGGTTTCGGTACAGTGGGTCCGGCACAGAATTATGAATTATTACCCGCAGCGGCCAAGAGCGTACTGATGTTTGGCATGATTCTCGGGCGCCTCGAAATTTACACCTTCTTTGTATTGCTCATTCCCGAGTTCTGGCGAAAATAGGGCAAAAGAGATGTGGAAGAAATGACATTAATCTCTTAGGGTTAATTCCCCGCTGCTTGCTGCGGGATCGTTTATTTCAAATTTCAGGCGCAGTCGAAGCATGGCGGAACCTGCAACATTATATCCCTTTTTCCGCCCTCCATTCCCGACAGCAGTACGAGCAGGCGTTAGAGGCGCTGGATTTACTATTGGATGCCACGAACAATGATGAAAATCATCCGTTGGTCGATATGGTCGAAACACTCGGCGAGCTTATTCATGTTTATGAAGAAGAGCACCTCCCCATGAATGATGCACGATGGGCAATGGGCGGGAGAGGTTACCCTTGATCCGGGAAAACATGAACTGGATATTCATTTCAAAACCAACTATAGCGAATCGGGATATATCTATGAGTTGGCGACATTTGCCGGGCAATAAGATGAAACGTGTTCAATACAGATAATGGGTCTGTCAGGAGATAGCCCTATTCCGCCAGGCTGACATTGATAAGTCCACGCACCGGGTCCGTGGATTCGATGACGACCTCGACCTTGTCTCCCAAACCATAGTTGATGCCTCCCTTGCGGGCATGCAGACGATGGCTGGCCTCATCCAGTACGAACATGCCGCCCAGATCATCCACGCTCAGAGATCCTTCAGCCAGCGTGGACTCCAGTTCCACGAATATACGGCGTTTGGTTACGCCCGAAATCATGGCGGGCATCGTTTGTCCCACATCCTTCCGGTGATACAGTGCCGCCAGCATAGCCTGCGTATCCCATTCAGCGCGTTGTTGCTTGCGTTCCTGGATGGACACATGCAAACCGATGGCTGCCAGTTCCGATGCCGGTTGCACCTTGTCCGGACTCTGTTTGCGCAGGATGGCTTTCAATCTGCGGTGTACAGTCAGATCGGCATAGCGGCGAATCGGGCTGGTGAAATGGCAATAGACCGGATATGCCAGCCCGAAATGGCCTTCGTTCTCCGGCGTGTACCGGGCCTGCTGCATGGAGCGCAGCACCAGCCGGTGCAAGACGTGGGCGTATGGTTTTCCCTCGGATTTTTCCAGTACAAATTGAACATCGCCGGGACGCACCTTGTTGTTCTTGTCTTTGCTTTTCGGCAGACGCACAAAGATACCGAAGGGTGCGAGAAATTCATTCAGAGCGTCAATAGCCTGCCGCTCCGGAGCGGGATGTACCCGATACAGAAGATCGCAGTGATGGCTCTCAAGATATTCGGCCACAGCCGTGTTGGCGGCCAGCATCATTTCCTCGATCAGATGATGGGCGCAGTTACGCGCTGTCCGGTTCAAATCGGCGATACTTCCCTCATGCAACACGGCACGCACTTCCGGAACATCCAGATCAAGTGCGCCACGGCGTTTGCGGTGCTTCTCCAGTTTTTCATACAGACGACTGGCATTGTCGAGCATCTCGCGCACTTTCGGGCTGGTGACGGCCTGCACATCCCGCTTATCCAGCCAGTCGGATGCTTGCGTATAGGTAAGTCTTGCCTGTGAATGAATCACGGCCTCATAGGCCTGCACGGCGCGGCGACGGCCATTCGCATCAAAACGCATGCGCACGGTCATGGCTAGCCTTGGCACATCAGGATTGAGCGAGCACAAGCCGTTGGAAAGCTTTTCCGGCAGCATGGGAATTACACGGTCGGGAAAATAAAATGAATTACCACGTGCCAATGCTTCTTCATCCAGAGGTAAATTCCGCTGTACATAATGCGCCACATCGGCGATGGCAACCCATGCCTCAAACCCTTCACCGCGTGGCAATACGCAAATGGCATCATCGAAATCACGTGCGTCCGCACCATCAATGGTGACAAAAGGCAAATGCCGTAAATCCATACGGCCTTCAATATCCTTTTCACTGACACTATCGGGAAAATGGTTGGCTTCAGTCAGTACTGACGCCGGAAAATCAGCAGGAAGCTGTTGCTCCGCAACAATAAGATCAATGAGTCGTTCCGGGTTCAGGTTGTCGCCCAGTACCTCCAGCACCTTGCCGCGCAAGGGACTTGTTCCGCGCTGGATGGTGAGGCGTACCCAATCATTGTTGTGTGCTCCTCCAGCATCTCTGCTTTTTATCAGAATCGTTTGTGGCATTTTGCGGGAGCGTGGCTGAACCAGCCCGATGTTGCCTTGCAGGATGAATTGCCCGATCAGTATGGAGGGGGCTTCTTCGATAATACGAATCAGTTCGGCAGATTCGCGGCCACGCTTGCGAGTCGTGCATACTTCTACCACATCACCGTGTATCAGGGTTTTCATCTCTTCACGGGGCAGGAAAAGCCCCTTGTCCCTGCCTTCAACATCGACGAATCCGAAACCGTCAGGATGCGCTGATACCATGCCTGTCCATGTTTTTTCACGGTCGGGTCGGGAACGGCCGGCCACATGCGCACGCTTCTGCCTCACAGTCGTTCTTTCTCCAGAGGAATGCCGCTGCGACTTTATTTTTGAGTGTTTTTCCCATGCGGCGCTTTTGCTATTCTTTCTTGACACGATATTGCTCCATCCTATGATTGCGCGCCTCTTGCAGACCTGCTGCAATGAGCTTCAATCCATGCCGAGGTGGCGGAATTGGTAGACGCGCTGGCTTCAGGTGCCAGTGTCCATTGCGGACGTGCTGGTTCGACTCCAGTCCTCGGTACCATATAAGCATCCTGTGATACGCGATAAAGGTCCGTAAGTGTAATGACTTTGGGCTTTTTTGTCGCGTATTGTTAAGGTGTGATTCAGGTCCCGCTTTCTGAAAAAATTTCAATGACCTTGAAGGAGGAATGCGAATAAATATTAATTCTTCTAACCGTCGTATCATGCATGTGGATATGGATGCTTTCTTCGCCTCGGTGGAGATACGCGATCACCCGGAGCTTGAAGGCAAATCCATCTCGCATGAGCGAACCTTTCCGCAAGATGTCGATCAGGAAGACACCTTATATAGCACCTTGCTTGGCCTGACCGAACAGGTCATGCACAGAGGGAGTATTTCAAGGCACCATCGGTAAAGGCCAGGATAAGACAATCAGCTTCTTAATAACACCAGCAAATCCTCTTCTGACAATACAGACACGCCAAGCTCCTGTGCCTTGTTCAGTTTGGAACCGGGATTTTCCCCTTCGATCACTGCTGTTGTTTTTGCCGAAACGCTGGAAGAAACCCTTGCTCCCAACGCCTCCAGCTTCTGCTTCGCTTCGGTGCGGCTGAAACTTGAAAGCGCTCCTGTTATAACATAGGTATGACCATTTAACCTCTTGTTTCCAGTATCAGGTGCCACGTCCGGCCATGTGATTCCGGCATCAAGTAAATGCGCAATGACCTCTTTGTTATGGGGTTGCATGAAGAAAGTCACCACATGTTTCGCAACCACCGGCCCCACCTCCGGCGCGTTTTGTAATTCTTCCTCGCTTGCCTGCATGATATTTTCAAGTGTTCCGAAATGGCGGGCAAGGCTGACAGCAGTAGCCTCACCCACTTCACGGATACCCAACGCGTACACAAAGCGCTCCAGAGTCGTCTGCCTGCTGGCCTCAATGGCGTGCAGAAGATTCTCGGCTGACTTTTCTCCCATGCGCTCAAGCCTCGCAATCTGTTCCCTGTTCAAACGGTACAGATCATCCACATGACGGATCATATGCTCATCCACCATCTGCTCGACCAGTTTGCTGCCCAGACCATCAATATCCATGGCCCGGCGGGACGCGAAATGCTTGATCGCCTCTTTAACTTGCGCGGTGCAGAACAGTCCACCGGAGCAACGCGCCACCGCTTCTCCTTCTGCCTGAATCACCGCCGATCCGCACTCCGGACAAATGGAGGGCAACATAACCGTCCGTACATCCCGTGGGCGGAGATTGGGGAGAACCCGGACCACTTCGGGAATCACATCTCCGGCACGGCGTACCATCACCGAGTCGCCTATTTGCACATCCTTGCGGTGGATTTCATCCATGTTATGCAGGGTTGCATTGCTCACGGTTACGCCGCCTACGGAAACAGGATCTAACCGTGCCACAGGTGTCAATGCACCTGTCCGTCCAACCTGGAATTCGATATCCAGTACCCGGGTTTGTGCTTCTTCCGCCGGAAATTTGTGTGCGATAGCCCAGCGTGGTGAGCGTGATCTCTCGCCCAACAGGTGGTGCAGGGGCAGTTCATTGACCTTGTAGACCACGCCATCAATCTCGTAATCCAGCTGCAGCCTGATTGCCAGCATGTGACGGTAGTGATCCAGCAGTGCAGTGGCATCTTCCAGCACCGCCACATTCTGAATCGGAAAACCGGCACATTTAAGCCATTCAAGCAGCTGATACTGGGTTTGCGCCAGGTGTTCTCCACCCAGGCCAACGCCGTAAGCAAAAAAATGTAATGGGCGTTTTGCGGTTACTCTGGCGTCAATCTGACGCAATGAACCGGCAGCGGCATTACGCGGGTTGGCGAATATTTTTTCTCCGTTTTGTTGCTGCATATTATTTAGTTCGGAAAATGCCCGTTTTGGTATATAGACCTCGCCGCGCACTTCAAGCAGTGGTGGATAATCCTCCTTCAGATGCCACGGAACATCTCCGATGGTGCGCACATTGTCGGTCACATCCTCGCCAACACGCCCATCGCCACGGGTCGCCGCAACATCCAGATGTCCTTTTACATAGCGCAAATTGATGGCAAGACCATCGATTTTGGGCTCTGCAATATAAGTGAAGGAGCTATCCTCCAACAATTGACGAATGCGGTGGTCAAAATTCCGCACTTCATCGGTATTAAAAACATCAGCCAGCGAAAGCAGTGGTATACCATGTTCCCTCGCAGTAAAGGCTGCGCTGATGGGAGAACCCACCGTTTGCGTAGGTGAATCGGCAGGAACCGGTTCACCAAAATCTTTTTCCAGACGTTCCAGTTCGTGCAGAAGGCGGTCATATTCAGCATCTGAAACAACAGGATCATCCAGCGTATAATAACGGTAATTATGTTCCTTAATCTCGGCACGTAGCGCCTCGATACGTGACCTTGGCTCTTCAGTCACCCCAGCTTCTTTTCGATCAGCATGAACTGGATGACATTCATCACCTTCGGGTCAGTCCAGTTCACTGCGCCAATGAGGTGATGACGAATTTTTCCCGAGCGATCAATCAGAAAGGATTCGGGGTAGCGGAATACACCGTAGCGGTGGGAAATATTGGCAGTAGCATCATGCAGAACTTCGAATGGGATACTGTATTCGCGCACAAAGCCGACCAGATCATCAATGTTCCTGTCCACGGAAACCGCAACGACCTTCAAACCATGATCCTTGAGTTTCTGGTACAGGCTAACCATGGAAGGCATTTCCTTGCGGCATGGCGGGCACCACGTCGCCCAGAAGTTCAGCAGTACGACCTTGCCACTGGGCAACGACTGATCCACGCCATCCAGGTCTTTCAAGGAAAAACCGGGAGCAACGGAACCTTCCTTGACCTGGAGGGGTGTGGCAGGAAGTGCGTACCAGGCCACCCCCACAATGATTGCCAGCATTCCCCCTACCACCAGCCAGCGCTTCAACATTTGCATGACTCCAGAGCAGTATTCAGGGCATCGGCATCAAGTCTGTGCCGAAAACACTCCGTGCCGTTTACCAGCACTACCGGCACATTCATGCCATAGCGAATCAGCAACGATTTATCTTTATCAACATCTACATTTTCCCAAGAGCATAAACCCTGCCTGGCAGCCCGCTCCACCACAGCTTTGGCGGACTCACATAAACCGCATTCGCGGCGGCTCATAATTTGCACATGCGGCATTTCAACTGTCAATGATTAAGGAGCCCTGGGTAAGCGTATGATCACAAACAGTGTGCTTCCATGCCTGTCCAGGAGCAATTGAAGCACATCGCCAGGCTTGAAATTACCCGCCATGTGGTTGAACTGATCAAGATTATGAACCGGATGGCGATTTACCTGAAAAATAACATCACCGCGCCCGATTCCTGCACGCGCTGCTGCCGAACCCTGTTGTACCTGCTGGACCACCACACCCTGTTTTACCCGGGTTTGAAGGTTTTCAGCAAGGTCAGCATCCAGATTGCGTAACAGCAACCCCAACCTGGCCTGTTGCTTACCGGGCTTGTCTGTCCCTGAAGCGGTCTCGGTCATTTTTTCAACCTTTACAACAATGGTCATAGCCTTGCCTGCACGAATCAGGCCTATGCTCACCTTTTCTCCCGGCCTGTGCCGTGAAATACGAATGGGCAGGTCGTGCATGTGTTTAATTGTTTCGCCATCGACACTGACGATGACATCACCCGGCTTGATACCCGCCTTGGCCGCCGCAGAGCCATTCTCCACCTGACGCACCAGAGCCCCATGCCTGTTTTTCAGACCAAGCGCCTGCATGGTCGCCTTATCCACTTCCGCGATATAGACCCCGAGACGCGCCCGCGTGACGTGGCCTGTCCTGCGCAGCTCATCAATGACCGGTTTGGCCATATTGACAGGTATGGCAAAACCAATACCCAGATTGCCTCCGCTGCGCGAATAGATGGCGGTATTAATGCCAACCACCTCGCCCTTCAAATTAAATAATGGACCACCGGAGTTTCCGGGGTTGATGGCTGCATCAGTCTGAATGAAATGATCATAAGGTCCGGCGCCAATAACGCGCCCTTTGGCGGATACAATGCCGGCCGTTACCGTCTGTTCCAGGCCGAACGGATTGCCAATTGCCATAACCCAGTCGCCCACGCGCAAGACATCAGAATCCCCAAGTTCAACAGTTTGCAGACCTCTGGCCTTCACCTTGAGTAAAGCCACGTCAACTTTTTTATCCGTGCCAATGAGTTTGGCAGGATATTCCTTACCATTTTTCATTTTTACGATAATTTCATCCGCGCCATCCACAACATGATTATTGGTCACAATGTAACCATCCTGAGAAATGACAAATCCGGTGCCCAGAGCATGTTGCTCCTGAGGTGGCATGTTACGGAGAAAGTCATGGAAAAACTGGTTAAACGGCGAGCCGTTTGGAAATCCGAATCCGGGGGGAAGGCCCTGCCTTCCCTGAACGACCTTGGTCGTGCTGATATTGACGACGGCTTCTGCCTGAGCCGCGGCAAGATCAGCAAAGCTGTTGGGAAGGGCGGTGGCCCGGAAGGGAAGAAAGGAAACAAAAACAAACGAAATGGTAATAAATCTGACAAGTTTCACGCATTTACTCCTTATGATCGAATGATTAACTGCGTTGAAGGCAGGCATTCTGAGCGCATCAACATGAAAAACAAATGAAAAATGATGGATTCATCTAACCCGGGCTAAGCTGTGAGCAAAAACAGGTTTGCCATGTATCTGCCAGTTCACTGAGTGACGGTGGCCGGCGGAAGAATGACAAATTAACCACTGGTGTGCCGAGACCGCATGGATTGATGGCGGAGAACCAGTGGGATTCAACGGATACGTTTAACGCCATGCCATGATAGGCAACTCCTTTTGATACGCGGAGACCCAGTGCGGAAATTTTTCCGCACTGGGTCCATATGCCGGGGAAACCGCTGCGCTGTTCTGATTGCACCCCCAGACTAGCCAGCATGTTCATGCATGATTGTTCCAGTATGTGCACATATTGTTTCACACCCAGTTCGCGTCTGCGCAAATTAATGACAGGATAGAACAAGAGTTGACCGGGACCATGAAAAGTCGTTTCGCCACCACGATCAGTTTCAATGAATGGTGCGGGCAGCTTTTCCCCAAGGCAGTTATTAATAGCGCGCCGGCCGGTTGTATAAACGGACTCATGTTCACAGCTCCAGATGATTTCCTTTTCCCTGTGATCCGCAACCGTTTGGGCGCGTAACTGCATCCGCTGCCACATCAACGTATACGGTTGCAGGCCCAGCCATTCAAATGTAAGGGGGTACTGTCTGCTTCTTCCCTGCATAATTTAGAACTGATCACCACTTACGCATTTTGCAACGAGATATTCAGTATCAGTATTTTTGCAGTGAGCCATCTATATCATCAATCCAGCGGATAATTCCGCCAGCCAGATTTTTTACATTGGAATAACCCTGTGATTTGAGGAACTCCATTGCCTGAGCCGAGCGGCCGCCCAGTTTGCAGTGCACGACCACATCGCAATCTTTTGGCACTTCGGCGAAACGCTGCGGTATCTGCCCCAGAGGGATCTCCCGGGTGCCTTCAATACGGCAAATCGCCAGTTCATGCGGTTCACGCACATCGAGTACAAACAGGTCAGGGTTTTCATCCAGCATTTGTTTTAGTTGTGTCGGGGTAATATCATCTTCAGTCAGCATTTCTTCCTCCCTGTCCCCGGTTTCCGTTGGCGGCAGGCCACAGAACTCTTCATATTCGGTGATTTCGTGAATAGTGGGGTGTTTACCGCAGGCGGGACAGGCTGGATCATGGCGCAGTTTCACCTCACGGAATTTCATATCCATGGCATCATATAGCAGAAGGCGACCAGCCAGTGTCGAGCCCTGATTCAGGATAATCTTGATGGCCTCGGTTGCCTGAATGACGCCAATAACACCAGGTAATACGCCAAGCACGCCGCCTTCAGCACAGGAAGGCACCAGTCCCGGTGGTGGCGGTTCGGGATACAGACAGCGGTAGCAGGGGCTGCCTTTGTAATGAAACACGGTGGCCTGCCCCTCGAACTGGAAAATAGAAGCATAAATCAGCGGCTTGTTTTCCAGTACACAGGCATCATTCACCATGTAACGGGTGGGAAAATTATCGGCACCGTCCACCACGATGTCATAGCCGCGAATTATGCTGCGTACGTTATCCTGTTTGATGCCGTCACCGTGCAACCTGATGGCCATAAACGGATTGATGCCGGCCAGTTTGTCGCGGGCAGATTCGACCTTTGGCCTGCCAATATCCGCAGTAGAGTGTGCGATCTGGCGTTGAAGGTTGGACTCATCTACGACGTCAAAATCTACCAGCCCTATCGTACCGATACCGGCAGCAGCCAGATACAGTGAAATCGGGCTGCCCAGGCCACCGGCGCCGATACATAGCACCTTCGCCTGCTTAAGCTTCTCCTGTCCTTCAAGACCCACTTGTGGCAAAATGATGTGGCGGTTAAAGCGGGCCAGTTC
>CAZJRL010000011.1:19632-22897 GCA_964548425.1 uncultured Zetaproteobacteria bacterium
ATTCAAAAAAATAGTATGCTTCTCTTTGTTTTTCCTCTGTGGTTCAAGATTTTCCGGTTTGGTTCCGGTTTGTCGGGTTAGAGTTTAAGTATGACGCGTGTTGTGATGATGTTCAATGCGGCGCGACCGGTGTATAAATGCGGATATGCATGAAGATGGTGATTCTGTCAAAGGGCATCGCAAGCGTTTGCGGGCGCGTTTTTCTGCGCATGGTTTTGATGGCTTCCACGATTATGAGGTCATTGAATTGCTGCTCACGTATGCCATTCCCCGTTCTGATGTAAAACCTGCCGCCAAACGGTTGCTTAAGACTTTTGGTACGCTGGCGGGGGTCTTTGACGCGCCCGTTTCCGAATTATCACAAGTGCAGGGTGTTGGCGAGAAGACAGCCGTATTTCTCACCCTCATCAAGCAGGCTGAATTGCGCTATCTTGCTTCCGATTTGCCGGGGAAATCAGTGTTTGACCGACCGGACAAGATCAGGGCTCACCTCAGATTTCTGGTTCAGGGACGTGGTATGGAATGTTTTGGCGCCATCTTTACCGATCAGCAGCACCGGCATATTGCCACGCAAATCATGTTTGAGGGCACGGTAGACCGTACAGCGGTTTACCCCCGCAACCTGATGAAACGGGCGCTGGAACTGGATGCCAAAGGCATTGTTGTCTTTCACAATCATCCCGGCGGCACAACACAAGCCAGTGAGGAGGATATTTTATTGACACACCGCATGACTGAAGCGTGTGCGCCACTGGATATCAAGGTGCTGGATCATTTCCTGATTGCCGGAACTGAGGTGTTGTCATTCAGGGAAAAGGGGTGGCTGTAACTACTCAGTTCATCCTTGATTTGCCCGATAACTGGTTCAGCCTGACTGTATCTGTTGACCCTGCTGGCTGATTTCGAGTACATCTTCCCGGTACATGCAACGTTCTACAATGAGAGTTGGCTGAGTTTGCATATTGACATCGCGTGGAATAATACCATTGCCATGCCGATCCATGGATATACGCACTGTGGGGCGCAAAGGCAGACGGCGGTGAACACGGATGACCTGACCAATATCGCCCGAATTGAGTTGCACATAGGTGCCAACAGGATATAGCGAAATCGCATCAATCAGACATTTCAGAAAAGCCGGGTCAAAAGCATTTTTGTGGTGAATTAACAATTCCCGGATGGCATCGCGGGGAAGCAGGCGTTTACGATAGGCACGGTAATGAATCAATGCTTCAAACATTGAAAGGAGTCCGATAATACGGGCTGTACGGCTGATTTTCTTATCCTTGAGGCTCATCGGGCCTGAGCTGTCAACCCGTTCCTGTGCCTGCGCTGCGGCAGTCAGGATACGTTCATCGCGGATACCACACTGCTGCAGATATTCCGCACCTTGCTCTGACGCCTGGCGAATCAGGTCGCTTTCCCCTGCAGTAAGTTTCTTTTTTTTATGACGTATATCGGCAGGAATCTGTGCCATGCCAATATGGTGCAGCATGCCGGCCAATACAAGCGCACGTAGTTCATCCTCATTGAGTTGAAGCTGGATTCCCATTTTTATGGCATAGAGCATCATCATAATTGATTTTTCTACAAGGTCGCCAAGATCAGCATCAGCTTCGCGAATTTTTATGGTTTCACTGCTGACAGCCAGTTCCAGATTAGTCAGTCTTTCCGGTTGTTTTGTCAGGAGGTCAAGCAGAGACGTAACGTGCTTTGCAAGAGCATCTATCTTGCCATGCTTATGTTTTGCCGCTGCCCTGAAGCGCCTGAGAACGTGGGCAACACACTGATCGAGCCATTTTTTATCCTCTTCACTTGCATTTTCTTTGTTTGAGGATGTATACGCCGTAGTTTCTTCTACCAGTTGATGAGTTTTATCATCGGCGCGGGCTACTAATGTGCTGGTTTCCTTCTTCGTAGATGGGCGTTTGCCTCCTCCTTTTTCCAGTTCCTGTTCAGTGGTGGTGTGCGGTGTATGATGGGAACGAAGCAAGTCAATGTATTTGGGCATTAGCAGGGGTACCTTTCCATAGTTTCTGAAACCAGGCGGGAATCCAGCAAGGATGCTCCCTTACGCATACCGAGTAGCAGGCATCGATCCGCCAGGTGATTTATGCGGCGGGGTACACCACCCGTATGCCGGTGCAGGGATTCTACCGCCTGCCGGGTCAGTATGGCGCGATCGCTTCCTGCCGCACGCAAACGGCACAGCACATAACATGCCGTATCCTGTACCGAAAGCGGTTCCATATGCAGATGCAAGGCGATACGCTGGCACAACTGGGGTAGTCTGGCAATTTTCTGCCTCAGTTCAGGTTGTCCCACGAATACCAGGGTAAGCAGAAAACGGCTGGCGAGTTGAAAATTCAATAACAGGCGTAACTCCTCGAAAGTATCGAGTGAGGGGATGCTTTGTGCTTCATCAATACAGATGAGCGTATCGCGATTGGATGATGCATTCCCGGCCAGATGTTGCTGCAAGGCGTGCAGCAGCGTGTTTTTATCCGTGCTGTCATGATTCAGACCAAGCTGCTGGTTAATTTCCCGCAGCATGTCTAGGGGAGCAAGGCAGGGATAGGTGATAAAAGCGATGTCAAAGCGTTTTTCAGGCAGGGAGAGCAGTACACGCTGGGTGATGGTGGTTTTGCCGCAACCGATATCTCCGGTAAGCATAACCGCACCCTTACGACGCATAATGGCATCCGTCAAATCGTCAAACACCATATGATAAATATCCGACTCAAAAAAATAGGCAGGGTCGGGCACGTTTTCAAATGGAAAATGCTTTAAATGCCAATGTTCAAGATACATCCATTATTCACCTTTGCGTCCTGCGTTTGCGCACCTTGCCAAAGGTTCCGTCCTGCTTTCCCAAGGGGTAGCAAATATTATGAGATATAAGCATTTAATTCGGGTCATTGGCCATCATTCTGCTGTTCTTGCCCCCCGCGCCCCACCTGCGCGCTGCAATTTCCCCTGTATTCCAACAAATTTCCAAGCTGGATCATCCGCGAAAGCAGAGGCAAAAGTCAAGGCCTGATCTATAAAAAATAATTTTACCGAAGGCTACATGGCCAAGAATTATCTTTAAGATCTATTAATAAATCATTGACAAATAAGGGGTCACTGTGAATTGTTCCGCCTATGGATAGGGGAATCGCCAGCTGTAGCCTGCAAGTTTTTACCGTTGTATGCCTTTTGCTTGGTGTGGCCGCCTGCCGGACCACGGTTCCCGAACCCACCATGAAAGTGGCTGTTTCTCCAA
>CAZJRL010000012.1:0-21569 GCA_964548425.1 uncultured Zetaproteobacteria bacterium
TTCATATCGACAATTGTACAATAGATTGGTCGGAAATGTCAATGGAAGGGCTAACTATTTATTCCCTTGTTTCGGCATAGCATAACAATGATCTGGCGAAATAAGCAAGAAAGGTGTTGTATCACTGCTTGCTTTTGAGTTGTCTAACTGTATATCATGTCGATATGGAATTATATTCATATCTGGATATGAACTGATGCTGCCCTTGCCTCCTGAAATAGTGGTTGCTTATGATGCGATACTGGCGCGAAGAAAAATTGCCGCCGATGAATGTAATGATTACAGAAAATGGCTTCGTTACTATCTGGATTATTGTCATAAATATCATGTTTCTCCAGCTAATAAACTGAGCTTTTCAACCTTTCATAAAAAATTGAGTTCGAAAAATCAAAGCGAGGCATTGTGTCGGCAGGCTCATGCTGCTGTTGTGCTCTACCACGAAATGCTTCGTGCTAATCATAAGCCTGCTCCACCCCAAACTTCCGATCAAACTCAGGGTAAAAAAAACGCCATTGACAGGAATCAAGCGGTTACAGCTACGGCGGACAAATCCGGCAAGATTGATCAGGGCGATTTTGTTGTAACAGGCGCAAGCTGGGTATCTGTTTACGATAAACTAAATTCGGCTATCAAGGTCAGGCATTATTCCCCAAAAACATTGCAGGCTTATCGCTCATGGATAAGAAACTTTCAGGCATTTACGCTGAGTAAATCCCCCGAACTTCTGGATATGGATGATGTGAAGAATTTCCTGACTTTGCTGGCGGTCAAGAAGAAGGTTGCCGCCTCTACCCAAAACCAGGCATTTAATGCGCTGCTGTTTTTGTTCCGACATGTGCTGGAAAAAGAGTTTGAACAGATCGAAGGCGTGGTGCGCGCCAAGAGAAAAACATATATTCCTGTCGTGTTGTCGCGTGAAGAGGTGGACAGGGTACTCCATCATTTGGCGGAGCCGCATAGGCTGGCAGTGCAACTGCTGTATGGTTGTGGTCTGCGTCTGTTTGAATGCCTGAAACTGCGTATGCAGGATTTGAATTTTGATATGATGATCGTGACCATTCATGATGGAAAAGGTCAAAAAGACCGCACGGTACCCTTACCGGAAACGCTGGTTCCTGCGCTTCGGGCGCAGATTGAAAAGGTGAAACTGCTGCATCAGGAAGATGTGGCAACCGGTTATGCGGGCGTATTTCTACCCGATGCGCTGGCAAAGAAATATCAAGGCGCAGGCAAAGACTTTGGCTGGCAGTGGCTTTTCCCGGCCAAAGTGTTGACCCATGTGCAAGCAACACATGAATACAGGCGCTACCATCTGCATGAAACACATCTGCAAAAAGCGATAAAAAAAGCCGTGCAGAAAGCACAAATTCCTAAGCGGGCAACCGCCCATACGTTCCGCCACAGTTTCGCTTCCCACTTGCTACAGGCAAACTACGATATTCGTACCATTCAGGAATTGCTGGGGCATAGTAATCTGAAAACCACCATGATTTATACCCATACCGTGCAGAGCCAAACTATTAAACAGGCCAAAAGCCCGTTGGATTTCTGACACAGTGAGACAACGATGCTCTTTTGCCATACATCCGCCGGAATCGGGGAGTCATATCCGGGTGGTGCAAAAGTTGCCGGATTGGGATTCAGGGTCGGACCAAGCTAACATATTGATTATCCTGCATTTTCATCAAAATAAACCGTGTTTGTATGGCTTAAATCCATCTTTTCTCCACCCAAATGAATGTTGTAAGTAAATTTAGGCTTGCGCAATATGTGAACATACTCAATTTGCCCGATCATTCCTCCCGGTGCATTAATTTCCACCATTTGCTTCATCTGCCACACAACTGGCAGCTACAGCAGAAATACCGTAGCCAGGCCCAGAAAAGCAAAAAAACCAACCACATCGGTAACCGTCGTAAGAATCGTGCCGGAAGCCAGTGCAGGATCAATATGGATACGCTGTAGTGTCATGGGAATCAATGCGCCCGAAAGACCGGCCGCCAAGAGATTGATCATCATGGCAGCGGCAATCACAAGGCCCAGTTTGGCGCCCAGTTCAGGAAACCAGAATGTGGCAACTATCCCCATGACTGCGGCAAAGCTCAAGCCCGTAACTGCACTGACCATCACTTCCTTGAACAGGGCGCGTCGCGCTGTTTCAAAGGTTACGCGCCCCAGGGCAATGCCGCGCACAATGACAGTCAGCGTTTGTGTTCCGGCAATACCGCCCATGCTGGCGACAATCGGCATCAATACCGCCAGTGCGATAACCTGTGCGATGGTTGCTGCAAACTGGGCGATGACCAGGGAAGCGAGAATAGCCGTTCCCAGATTGACGGTTAGCCATACACCGCGTCGCCATGCGGTGATGCCCACCGGCTCAGCCAGGTCATCCTGGTTGGACAAGGCTGCCAGACGGTACATATCTTCGGTCGCTTCTTCCTGTACGACGTCCAGAATATCATCAGCGGTAATACGGCCGACGAGTATTCCATCATCATTTACAACGGGTAAGGCCAGCACGTCATATTTCTCAAAAATATGTGCCACATCTTCCTGATCCTGCCTGGCATGAACGTGCGGGAAATTCTGCTGCTGGAGCTGTGAGATCGAATCATCAGGGTTACAAAACAACAGCTTGTGCAAGGGGATAACCCCGGTTAAGCGATCATTATCATCTACCACATAGATGTAATTCAGATTTTCAATTTCATGTCCGAACCGGCGCAGCACTTCCAGAACCTTTTGCACCTCCCAGTCATCCCGTACCTTGAACAGCTCCGCCTGCATGAGGCCACCGGCAGATTCTTCATCATGTTCCAACAGGGGTTCAATTTCACGGCGGTCCTCCGGCTCAAGCCGCTCGATGACTTCATCGGCAACATCCCTGTCCACTGCCTGTAGAATGTCGGTGGCATCATCGGAATCCAGATGTTCCACCACTTCCTCGATTTCACTGGGCGCCAGCGAAGCCAGCAGGTCTTCCTGCATGCCTTCGGGTAATTCAAGCAACACATCACCGCGCAAAGCCTCCGGAATATGTCCAAGAATCGTGATCCGTTCATTGTCATCCTTGCAGGCCAGCAGCAGTTTTCCCAGTTCACTGGCATGCATTTCGGCCAGACGATTGCGCAGCGCACGCGGATGCTCCCCTGCCATTCTCAGGGCTTTCTGTGGCGGGAAGCTTATTTGCTTCCTGTTTTCTGTCTTGGCCATAGCGCGGCAAGCTACACTAGCCCGCATATTGCATAAAGGCAGATATCTAATGCCAATAATATTGTTTTATATCAATGTGTTATGTTGATTTTACCTACTTTTAGCACGTTTCATTTTATCCTGTCCGGTTCCAGGTCTGATCCGCTTTGGGGGCGATCAATCAGTCTTCTTTACCGGTTCGCCCTGCATTCCCGGATCGGGTTAAATCGTCATGATTATTCAGAGGTTCCCTAAAATCAGAGGTTCAGTTTTTGGGTGATCAGGTTCAGCAGCCTTCTTGCATCCGATTTGCGGCCTGTATCAGCGATTATCCTGCCGGGAAGGAGCGGTGCTGCCAATGCCCGGCGAAGATAACGGGCAGCCTTATGATATTTCTTTTGCTTTAGCAAAAACTTTCCCATGAAGTAGTTTGCATCCAGACCATCCGGTGAGATAGACAACCCTTTGTCAAGCAAGATGCGGGCTTTGCCCATATCACCGAAACCAAGCGGCCAGCCAGGCACCTCAAAGTACAGGTTGCCTAACTGTATGTAGACAGCGCCATGTGCAATATGAGGATTGGTATTCAACGCCTTTTCAAATAACTTTCTGGACTGTTTAATCATTTGCAGTGCCCTTATTCCACCCTGTTCACCGGCGTAATCAGTCAGGATGATACCTTCCCATAGCAATGCTTCACCTTTGTCCGGATGTGCAATCCGAATTTGTCCGGCGCGAGCGTATAATTTCCGGAATGCGTCTTTTCTTTGCTTTTTGGGCAGCCGGTATTTGATATGCGCCCACTCTTTCTGCACACCTGTAAGCGCTGTGTCTGTTTGTACTTCTGCACAGGCCGGAGGAACTGCCAAAACCAGGAGAAAGACAGACAGAAACGCGAAATTCCGGTGCAAACCGGAAACGCATGGTGTGAATTGATGCACTACTTGATATGCAGTTTTTTCTTTACCCTGGCCAGTTTTCTCATTGCTTCGTTCTTGCGTCCCACGGAATAAACCGGTCGGGTCGGCACATCCGGCAGTGAAAGTACGCGTTCAAAATAAGGCATGGCTTTCTTGTATTTTTTCTGCTCCAGCCAGTAGTCTCCCATGAAATAATTTGCATCCATATCATCCGGTGCGAGAGCTATCGCCTTGTTCAGATATTCCAGCGCCTTGTCATCATCACCAAATCCAATAAACCCGCCCGGGGTCATATAATAAAAGCTTCCAAGGGTTGTGTAGATAGATCCGTGCATGGCCTGCGGATCAATTTTTTCTGCCGCCAGCAACAAGTCACGACCCTTTTCCATCTGTGGCATTGCATTGAACATGGAAGATACGCCGCCCATCGCTCCGGCATAACCGGCGCGGATAATCGCTTCCCATATTCGGGGCTCCGCCCGATCAGGATACGTTGTTGTCAGCGTGGCGGCCTTGTCTGCCAAATCTTTGAAAATCGCTTCCTTTTGCTTATCCGGTGTTTTGTAATTGGCCTGAGCCCACTGTAGCTGCAACTGATACACAGCATCGGTCACATCATCGGCCAGTGCCACGGTTGCAGAGAGTGCAAACAGGGCAAGAGTGAAAACAGATATTTTTACCTTGGTAAAGGCACTTTTTTCGGCAAATTTATACATAAGGATCTCCTTTAATCTTCTTCCCTGGCAAATTTTCTTGCAATACGATTTTGTGCAGCCAGCATCTTGTCGACAAGGCGCGGAAATCGCACGTTGATCTGTACGAACAGGGATTCCGGGAAGCCGATATAAACTTCCTTACGGTCATTATCGATAGCGTTCAATGTTCTTTCAACCACCCTTTCAGGGGTGTCCATATTCATCTTTGTTGCCTTGCCCATGCGCATAATACGGCCCGTATTCAGCGGCGTCTTCACCGCGCGCGGTGCGACATACATTACCTTGACATGGGTGTCATGGACCTCCCGCCGCAATGCCTCCGAAAATCCGCGTAAGCCGAACTTGCTAGCTGAATAGGCTGTAAAATAAGCAAATCCGATTGAACCAAATACCGACCCGACGTTAATGATGCGTCCGGCATCACGTTCCAGCATGCCGGGTAAAATACAACGCGTCAGGAGCATTGCACCCAGTAAATTGACCTGAATGATGCGCTCAACTGTATCAACGTCTTCATCTTCGAAGCAACGGAAACTCATCAATCCGGCCAGATTAATCAGAATATCCACCTGCCCCAGCGTTTCCATCGCTGCATCGGCGATGGTCCGGCAGCCTTTGGCCGTGGACAAGTTTCCCACAATGGCGTGCGCATGCTCCATGCTGTCCGCAACCTCTTGCAAGGCATCAGCATTGGCATCAACCAGCGCCAGTACTGCTCCACGATCATGCAGCGCCTGCGCCAGTAAACGTCCCATGCCACCGGCAGCGCCCGTTAACAGAATATTTTTCTCACGTATTTCCACTTAATGCTCCTTTTTTAGCGATATGAGCGGCAGGCTGCGAAAAACATCACCATACAGTTTATAAAACATCTGTGCGCAATGTATGACGGCAGTTCTATCATCCATATCATCCAGCCGGTTCATCAATTTTTCATAGAAATCAACATGACTGACATCCAGTGAGCCATGTGAGGTCAAATAGGAAAACGCCTGTGCCGGCAAGCCCAGTGCTGCCTTAATGCGTTCCGCCGCCTGCGTTGCCAGAGCCACACTCGTGCCTTCCAGTACCAGTACCATGCCAAAGAATCCCGTCGGATTACAGCGGTAAATAGTATCATAGGCATAAGCTACCATCAGTTCCGTTTCCGGGTGCGGCATTGCGTGGCGAACAGCTTCCTTGTCGCCGCCACATGCAGCAATATCGTTCAATATCCATTCCTGATGACCCATTTCCTCTTCGATATACTCACCAATAGCTTCCCGTAGCCATTCCAGGCGCTCCGGAAGCCGGGCGCCTGCCGCCATCAGCAATGGTACGGTGTGTTTTACATGATGGTAGGCCTGTTCCAGAAATGCCTTATAGCTTTCCAGTGACAGGTTTCCCGCTGCACCTTGTTGAATAAACGGGATAGACAGCAGATTGTTGCGTTCCCTTTCAGTACTCTCAATCAATTCATCATAAAAATTCTTCATGATTCAACCTCACAAGTTTAATTTATCAGACGGGATCGGGTATAGTTCCATGCGGTTCCCATGATTTCACCGGGTCCATAGCGCTGACGGATATTACAGTCACCACACAGATCCGGATCAGCAGGAAGCGCCTCACGCAGATGAATGGCCTCTCTGACACTCTTTTCATGAACACTCGCCAACGGGTGGCTGCGTCTGATATCGTTGAAGCAATACAGATACATGCCTTCAGCGGAAATCAGCAGATCAGTATTACGCGGTATACACTTGAACCTGTTTGCCCGCCATTGCCCGAAAATATCGAAAATACCCGGAATAAAATCAAACTCCTGACTGTGCAGCCCGTAGCTTCGGATCATTTGCCGTAAATTCCGGGAAGCTGGATCAGTCACATGTAAGGATCCCGCCCGGTCATACAGTGAGGGCGACATGGTGAGATGATTGATTCCATTGCTACGCAGCCAGTCAATGGTTTGCGGTAAGGTTTCGATACATTCAGCCATGGGTGTCAGACTGATCGCCAGTTTCGTCTTCTTTAATATTTTTCCGGCAAGTACGATATTTTTCATCACGCGAGAATGCTTTAAATTTGCATGCACATGATTATAAACCTGCGGTTCAACACTTGAAAAGGAAATGATCAGCATATTAAGTATGCCATCCATGAGCTTTAATCGGTCTTTATCTAATTGTTCGCCGTTACTGACCATATCGACGGGCACCCGGGCGCTCTTAATCATATGAACAAACGCTTCAAACTCCGGATGCGTGGTTGGTTCTCCGTAGCCGGCGATTACGGCTCTGAACACGTCCTGTGAGGACATGCGGTCCAGCACCCTCTGAAAAGTCTCCCTGCTCATCTTTCCTGGCCGGGCAATAGCCTCTCTTGGACACATGATACAGCGTGCATTGCACTTGCTCGTCCATTCTACATTGAGGGCGATGCGGTAACGGCTCACTTGTCTACTCTGGCGCCATCTTTCACCTCCCGGGCGGGCACAAGCCGTGGAATATAAGCAGCGCAGTTTGGCACGACCTGTTCAACATCTACAACAACAACCCTCGCGGCATTCGGGAACATATCCAGATAACTTCCCTTATCGTGAATTTCAGCGCTACCATTGATCCGCAGTCGAGCGCCATCGGTGAAATCAATAAACAGCATTCCCACATGCCGGTTCTCCAGTAGGTTACCCAGCGTCATGAAGGCATTGTTGCCATCAAAATCGGGGAAAGCCAGCCGCTTTTCCCCCAGTATCTGAACCAGATGGGGTCCGCCACCCTTATAGGAACAGTCACATTCTCCCCGTTTATTGCTTGTGGCGAGGAAAAAGAATTGTGCGGCTTCGATACGCGAATGATACTGCGTCGGGATATGGTCCCAGATCAGGCGTTTGATGCGCGCCTCATCCCACACGTCCGGATTGCCCCAACGGGTCTGTGCCTCTAGTTCGTGCTTGTGAAAAACCTTCTCTCTGTTCACAATATCTCATCCTCATACAGGGATTCAATGCGTTCACCATACTGCTGCCAGATAGCCTCGCGTCTCGGTCTGCCCGTGCCCGTGAACAATCCATTGGCGATGGAAAAGGCCTCATCAGCCAACAGCCAGCGACGCACCCGTGCATAATCCGGCAAGCGGGCATTAGCCACCGTCACAGCCTGGTCCACGGCCTTTGCATCCGCACCATCACGCATGGATAATACGGCCACATTGAACGGGCGAGCTTCGCCAAAAACAACAGCCTGAGCAATAGCCGGATGCACAATGAGTTCGCGCTCCACCCACTCCGGCGACACATTACGACCGAATGCGGTAATAAAGATATGTTTCTTGCGCCCTGTGATATGCAAAAAACCGTCATTATCCAGATATCCCGTATCGCCTGTTGCATAAAAACCATCCCGCAATTCGGGCTCATCCTGTCCCAGATAACCGGCGAACAGTGCTCCGGATACCAGAATCTCGCCATCATCGGCAAAGTCCAGACGTATATGCGGCAGGGGCTTGCCCACAGTTCCCGATTTGGATCCATCCGGGCCATTCACCGCCACCACGCTGGCAGCCTCCGATAACCCGTATCCCTCAAATACCGGCAGATTCAGTTGATCTGCCGACTCCAGCAAACTTTTTGCAACAGGCGCACCGCCCACAGCAATATAACGTAAGGATACAGGACGTTTCCCGCTGGATTGAATTGCGGCAACAAGCGCCAGCAGCATCTGTGGGATCAGGATACAGGTGCTGGCTTCATATTGTATCAAGGCCTGTAAAAATCGGGACGGATCAAGCCTGGAGGCGCCATGCATGCCAACTGCAGCCAGACCCGGTAAAATACAGGTTCCGCCAGCCAGTAACGGCACATAAACGCCACCGATATTCTCCAGCAATGTCGCCAGTGGAAGTGCGCACAAATGTCTGTCATCCGCGCTTGCATGGCAGGCGGACAGTAATGATGCCGCCACGGTTTCCATGATGGATTGAGTCAGGCACACGCCTTTGGGCTCACCCGTGGTGCCGGATGTGTATGTCACCTTGGCAACCGAG
This sequence comes from uncultured Zetaproteobacteria bacterium, assembly GCA_964548425.1. Taxonomy (GTDB): domain Bacteria; phylum Pseudomonadota; class Zetaproteobacteria; order Mariprofundales; family Mariprofundaceae; genus JAUZQZ01. The sequence continues at coordinate 8,855 of CAZJRL010000012.1, forward strand.
TCCGGAATCGAACAGGCGGCAGGATGCTCAAGCTGGAACAGGTGAATATGGACCCCGGCAATGTCAACAGTATCCTCATCGGAAATGGCAATGCCAATCAGCCCCAGCATCTGTCGTAATGGCCCCGGTTGATCGGTGAGTATCAATTCCAGCCCGGCGCTGACAATCAGATGGCCGGTTTGTTCCGGAGAGAAGAACAGTGGCATCGGCACGACTGGAACCCATGCCATCATCGCTGCCAGATCGGCTACGACCCAGGCCGGTGTATTATCCATCAGCAGACCTATGGCATCCGGCCCGCGTTCGGATAATTCATCCGTCAACTGGTTAATCTGGTGTTCAAGTTCAGCATAGGTCAGGGACCCGTATGTTCCTTCCAGCGCGATTTTCCGAGGGTTGCTACGGGCATGATGCGTAACAGATGCCAGCAGTATTTGTGAACCATGCGGTCCGGATATCACACAAGTTTCCTTTTTTTGCCTTGATGCATTCCTTCAACGAGCGCCCCCATCCATAATGGTTGTAATACTGCTCTGGAAAACTCCAGCGCCCAGTAGCCTTCGTGGATATCACCTGCCATGATGCGCGGCCCTGCAAGATAATAACGCCCCCATGATTTTTGTTCTTCGGTGTCCAAACGGGAAGGATCGGCATCGCCGACATGAACCGTATCAATGCCAAGGCGGAGAAATGCATTACGTAATTTGGTGACACCGGTAAACACAACCCATCGGAAGCCTGCGCCATACAAATATGCAGTCAGTGCCGTAATCGCTGCTCTGGCGCCACCCGGATGGGCATCAGCCAGGTTGCCTACCTCAACAATATCACGGCGAGTGATCTTCTGGCCCAGCGCCCTGCCCACTACAGCCTCAATCGGTTCATCAAAATAGTGTTCGATGAACAAATTATGACTAGCGGCATCGCGGTAGCCTACCGCAGCGACCAGTTCTCCTTCGCGGGTAGAAAGGCGTACCAGATGCGGCATATAATGGCGAATATCCGCATCGTATTCGAGATCAAAACGGTCATGGATAAATTTTTCCGTTGCACTCCGTTCGGAGTGAGTCGTTTCCAGAGCTTCAATAATCAACGAAGTGAATCGACTTCAGGCAGCGGTTTCTCATGGCGCATTTTGCAGATAGTTCCCACACTGGAGAACGTGGATACCAGATATGGGACCATCATCGTCAAGCCGATCTTGAACATATCCACGTCATCAACTGTTCCCTGCGCAATGGCATCACCATAATTAATAGCCACCAGAACAGGGCCGACAACAAATGCGTACTTCATGGAGCATCGTATAATTGCAGGATCGCGTGCGATTTTGAACCAGAATCTCATTTTCACCTCTGTCTTGCGAAATTCTACCGGTATGCCATTTGTCCGTCACGTAAATCATTCCGCCCTTTCGACAGCATGTCCGTGATTTCTGTCACTGGCAAATCATGATCGTCTACAGGCTGAATAAGGGATAGTTGCAGCCAGGACGAAGCATGGCAGCCTGCACCACCATGTCCACCATGCGCTTTGAAATATCACATCGGGATACGACAGGCTTTGCCCGGCGGGGCCGTATGCATTTGCCACATGGCACCATCGAAACGCCGGTATTCATGCCGGTTGGTACACAGGCGACAGTTAAGGCCATGACGCCACGTGACCTTGATGAGGTCGGCGCACAAATTATTCTTGGCAACACGTATCACCTGATGCTGCGCCCCGGTGCCGGCTTGATTGAACAGATGGGAGGCTTGCACCGTTTTATGGCATGGCACAGTCCCATTCTGACTGATTCCGGTGGGTTTCAGGTATGGTCTCTTGGTGATTTACGCAAGATTGAACCGCATGGCGTGCGTTTTCGCTCGCATATTGATGGTGACGAGGTGTTTCTGGGACCGAAGGAAAGCATGGATATCCAGCGCCGGTTGGGCAGTGACATCGTAATGACCTTCGATGAATGTACATCCTACCCTGCTACGCAGGACGAAGCCCGTATATCCATGGAACTTTCCATGCGCTGGGCACGCGAGTGCCGCGAATATATGCCACCCAATCCGGAACAGGCGCTATTCGGCATCGTACAGGGTGGCATGTACCCGGAACTCCGTCTTGAATCAGTGCAACAATTGCTGGATATCGGATTTGAAGGCATTGCCATCGGTGGTTTGTCGGTTGGTGAACCCAAGGAAGAAATGCTGGCCATGCTTGATGCCCTTGCACCGCACTTGCCCGACGATGCACCGCATTATCTGATGGGTGTCGGTACGCCTGCGGATTTAATCGAAGGTATTGACCGTGGTATAGATATGTTTGACTGCGTTATGCCGACGCGAAATGCCCGCAATGGGACTTTATTTACTGATTCCGGACCCGTTCACATCAAGCAGGCGCGTTTCCGCGATGATCCTCGCCCTGTCATGGAAGACTGTAAGTGCTACACCTGTCAGCATTTTTCACGATCTTATCTGCGGCATTTATATGCCAGCAAAGAAATGCTAAGTTCGAGGTTGAATACCATGCACAATCTTCACTACTATTGCGCGCTCATGCGGCGGGCCCGCGCATCGATTGAAACGGGGCAATGGCCGGAATTTCGCAACCGGTTCCTGCGCAATTACGGCGGGAATCAGGATATATCGGGAGATACTTGAATCATGAATTACAATTTAAACCATTCTTTTAGCCTTGTCACATTTCTGGTGTGTCTTGCCGTGCCCGGTCAGGCACTGGCTGCAAGTGCAGCCCCGGTAGGGTCAGGTCTGGCCTCACTGGCGCCGCTGGTTCTTATTATTGTCATCTTTTATTTTCTGCTGATTCGCCCGCAGCAAAAGCGGGTGAAAGCGCATCGCAGCATGATTGATGAACTAAAAAAAGGCGACAAAATTATTACCGCGGGCGGTATCATTGGAACCATTCATGACGTCACTGAGGATGCCGCCAAGGTGAATATTGCCGACAAGGTGCGTATTACTATTAAACGTGACACGATCACCAGCCTCGCGGATTAAACTTAAATCGCACCTTAAAAAGGATTATTCATGCACGCCTATCCCCGCTGGAAACTCTGGTTAATTGCCGCCGTTTTGGTCATTTCGGCCATGAGCAGCCTTCCCAACATCACGACACCACCATCATGGTGGCCACATGGGTTCAGTAACGCCCTGAATCTTGGCCTGGACTTGAAGGGCGGCATACATCTGGTGCTGGATGTGGATGTTAACAAGGCGGTGGAGCGCTCGGTAGAGGAAGATGTAGACAGCGTTCGTCAGATATTACGCAAGGCCAGAATCCGCTACCGTAAGCTGGATGCCAGGGGACAATCACTCAGTATTGTCATTAAAAGATCGGAAGATACTGATACCGCCCGAAAATTGCTGGTTAAGAACTTTCCTGCATATCAGTTATCCGATGCAGGGAATGGCCGCTTTGAACTTACGATTAAAAACAAGGATGCTGAAGAAATCAGAAAATTCGCCGTGGATCAGGCGATTGAAGTGATACGCACCCGTATTGATGCGCTGGGCACCACGGAACCGGTTATCGTCAAACAGGGGAAGCAGCGGATTCTGGTGCAGATTCCGGGCTATGAAGATACGGCCCGTGCCAAAAGCCTGATCGGACGCACCGCCCAGCTCGAATTCAAGCTGGTTGACGAAAAGGGTGATCTGGACAAGGCGCTTGCCGGCCAGATTCCTGCCGGTGATATCATTATGTACGGCCCCGCGAGTACGCGCGCCGGCCAGTCTTTCAAACAGCCGTATCTGCTCAAGAAGCGCACCGAACTTTCCGGTACGGAAATATCCGATGCGCGCGTATCCATTGATTCGCGCTTCAACGAGTATGCGGTCACCCTGAAATTTAACAGTAAGGGCGCCCGCAGATTTGACAAACTGACCAAGGCGCATGTTGGTGAACGCTTTGCTATCATTCTCGAAGGGGTCGTGAATTCGGCGCCTGTCATTCGTGAGCGCATATCCGGTGGTTCGGCGCAAATCACCGGCAGCTTCTCACCCTCTGAAGCGCACGACCTGGCTATTGTGCTGCGCGCCGGCGCCCTGCCTGCCCCGGTCAAGGTGGTGGAAGAACGCTCCATCGGCCCCAGTCTGGGTAAGGATTCTGTCGAGGAAGGCATGAACTCCATTATTATTGGCGGTATTCTGGTGCTCATCTTCATGGCCGTGTACTACCGCGCCTTTGGCATGGTTGCCAATCTTGCGCTGGCATTTAATATGGTGTTGATTGTTGCCGCCATGAGCATGATTGGCGCCACTCTCACCTTGCCGGGCATGGCCGGAATCGTGTTGACGATTGGTATGGCCGTGGATGCTAATGTTCTGATCTTTGAACGCATCCGTGAAGAAATTAACCTTGGCAAGACACCACTCGCCGCCATTGATGGCGGCTATGACAAGGCATTTACCACCATTGTGGATGCCAATATTACGACGCTGATCGCGGCCATTGTATTGTTCCAGTTTGGCAGTGGTCCGGTTAAGGGTTTTGCCGTCACCCTGTCCGTCGGCATTCTGGCCTCCATGTTTACAGCCATTACGTTTACCCGCGCCATTGTCGCCCTGTTTATGAAAAAACGTGGCCGCGTTGAATCGCTGAGTATATAAAACGGCCAACAAGGAATTATCATGCAACTCATTCGTTCTGATACCCATATTGACTTTATCGGCAAACGTAAAATAGCCATGGCTGTTTCCGGTATTCTTTTACTACTGTCTATCGGCCTGCTTGTCTTCAAGGGGCTTAATTTCGGTATTGATTTCACGGGCGGAACACTGGTCGAAACAAAATTCAAGCAAGCGCCCGCGATTGCCGATGTGCGTAACAGCCTGAAGCCCGCGGGTTATGGGCAAGCCATCATTCAGGAATATGGCGCCCCGGATGAAATCCTTATCCGTGTACAAAATAAAAGCAGTGAAGAATCGTCTACGATCAGCACCGCTGTACTGGATGCCCTGACGACCCGCTTTGGCGCCGATAACGTGCAAATGCGGCGTGTGGAGTTTGTTGGGCCACAGGTGGGCGAAGAATTAACGCGTGCCGGTATCATGGCTGTGCTGGTCGCCATGCTTGCCATTCTTGTTTATGTCACTTTTCGCTTTGAATTGCGCTTTGCTCTGGGTGCTGATGCTGCATTATTGCATGATGTGACCATGGTGCTGGGGCTTTTCGCTCTGACCGGCAATGAATTCAGTCTGCCCGTAGTCGCGGCCCTGCTGACGGTAATCGGTTATTCGCTGAATGACACCATCGTGGTATTTGACCGTATCCGTGAAAACCTGGCCGCGAATCGTAAAAAGAAGAAACCAGAAGATGAAAAAACGATTGTTAATGCATCCGTCAATCAGACGCTGGCGCGCACTCTGATGACTTCACTGACCACATTACTGGTGGTCGTCACCCTGTTTTTCCTCGGCGGCGAGGTCATTCATGGTTTCGCTCTGGCATTGATGGCCGGTATTATTGTAGGTACTTATTCCTCCATTTATATCGCCAGCCCGGTCATGCTGGCCTTGCATGGCCGCTTCAAGCCCAGTGAAGAAGAAATGAAGAAAATGGAGGCCAGGCCCTGAGCATTTCCCTCCCGGGGGATGTCACGCCCGAACCGGATGCCGGCACTGCCGTTTTTCGCGCGTATGATGATACTTCCCTGCAAATAGGGAATGATCGCTTTGATACCAGCTTGCTCGTTCATCACGATCATGTCACCGCACCGTGGGGGCCGGATCGAATTGACGAACTGACACTCGAACATCTTGCTCCTGTCCTTGAATCTCCCCCTGAGGTATTACTGATCGGTACGGGACGCACCACTTCATTCCCGAATGCAACCGTGCTTGAGGCACTGGAAGCCGCACACATTGGCGTTGAATGTATGGATACACGTGCGGCCGCTCGCACCTATAATATTCTGGTCACCGAAGGCCGGCATGTGGCCGCCGCTATGCTGCCACCTATGCGATAACCTTCATTTTACTACCGACACCCAAGATCCGACATTGACATTCGGCACATGCCGCAACCCTTTGATTCGTCTGACATCCCGAAAAATCATTTATCACCAACAAGGTGACGGCATGATTTTTCGAAATATCATACAAACCAAATGATTACACCCTGTATCCAAAGTCAATGTCGGATCTTGGGCGGCAGGACAGGTTGTTTTTGCCACTGTATATTTTTAATCTGTTTGCTGGCCCATGCCCGTGTCAGGCGTTTGCGTTCAGCCAGTGAACTGTTTTCGAGTTCTTGCAATGCATGAATGATCTCATGGAGATGGCGTGGCAGGTGGGTCAGTATGAATTGCAAGGTGGCATCATCCACTGTCCATTGCCGGACATCCGTTACACTTTTCAGTACGCTGATGAGATCATGGTCATTTTCAGGTGGATACATGCTGATCCGTTCCATGGCAGTCAGGCGGCTGGCAAGTTCCGGCGGCAGGGCGGTCAGATCTTCATTGCGCCATGCAATGACAAGATGCCGATTCATTTCACGTGCCCGTTCCAAAAGATGAAACAGGGCAATGGCAGTACTTTGTGGTATCGGACCTGCCGCGATATCAATAACCCAATAAACACATCCCGACAATTGCCTGAGCCACGTTTGCACTTGCAGGAGAGCATGTGCGGCTTCCGGGTCAGGTGTAACCAGACCTATTTGGACATGCTCCTTCGCCAACGCATACAACAGATGGGTTTTCCCCGCAGGGGTGTCCGATGTTAGCCACAGACGTCCGCCATGCACCAGCCACAGAGCCAGACGATTATGTGCAGTTTCAATCCCTGTATGGCGCACCCAGTTACCATATTCGTAGCTGGGTGGAAGATGAAGGCCAAGCACTTGTTGCTGCATTAATCGGAAGTGGAGTCCTGATCATGATCACTGCGGTAGCGGGAGTCCACTTCCCGGACCAGTACTGTGCCCGCAGCCGTAACCGGAATGGCCAGCAGCATCCCGGCAAAACCGAAACGATCCGCAGCGATGGTCAGGGCCAGCAGAATGACCAGCGGGTGCAAGCCCAGTTTGTCTCCCAGCACCTTCGGTGCCAGATAAAATGCTTCGACCATGTGTACAACGCCAAACACAATCAACACACTTAGCAGGTGCTGATCCATACCGAAATTCCACAATGACATCAGGGCAGCGGCGAAAAAACCGGTAATCAGTCCAACATAGGGGATGAATGCGAGCAGTCCGGATGCCAGACCAATGGCCAGTGCAAACGGGATGCCTGCGATAAACAGGCCCATACTGTAAAAGCATGCCAGAACAAGGCACACCGTGAACTGGCCGCGTAGAAAGGCACTGATAATGGCATCAATCTCACCTGTCAGACGTAATGCTATTTTACGGCTTTGATGCGGCAGGCGGGTTTGCAGCATATGGCCGATTTTGTCCCAGTCATGTAACAGATAGAAGGCAAACAGCGGAATTAAAATAATCTTGAACAGCCCCAGAATTGCACCGAAGACACTGGATACGGCCGACAAACCCCAATGTGCCCATGGAGAAATAGATTCCAGGTTCAGTTCTTTGGCCTGTTCGCGCAGCCAAAGACTCCAGCGGTCGATTTCATCGGTTACATTCAGGCCCAGGTGCGACTGAATCCACGGTGCCCCCTGCTCCTTGAAGCGCAGTACCGCATCCGGTAACGCATGGATAAAGTGAATAACCTGGGTAATCAGGGGAGGTGCAAGCAGAATCACCGATAAAACGACTCCAATGAGCCCAAATAAGAATACCGCCAGCGTGGCCTGGTTACGTTTGATACCATGCGCACTCAGCCATGTGACCAATGGCACGAGCAGGTAAGCCAGCAGCCAGGCAACAAGTAGTGGCCCGGCCACACTGCTTAGCAACCACAATAACAAAGCTGTCAGAGCCGCAAACAGTCCAAGATTGACCCACCATTGCACGGCTAGTGTCCTATCCCATAGAAGGGCATACCATCAGAGCCACCCCAAAGTGCCAAGGCAAGGCGCGTCCCGCAGGCAATGGCATGCCCTTGGCAAGGGGCGCAACGCCGCATTGGTGCTTTGGGGTGGCTCCCTCCGGGCAAGTACTGGCGGGCCTGCGGCTGCGTTGCGCTCGTTTGAATTGGCCACGGCCAGTCCTGCACTCGTGCGTCTTGCCGCACATCCCGCCAGAACTCGCTGATAGTGCGCCCTTCTATGGGATAGGACACCAGAGTCACGAAGCATTCTCCTCATGCATAGCCTTGTTGGTCCATAGCAGCATGTATTGCACACCGGACATACATGTCAGTGCGAATGTAATCCATGCAGCAGTATCCACCACTACGACAGGAAGCGGATATGCAATATGCAGCAGGGCAGTAGATACATAAACAATCTGTACCACCGTTGTCACTTTTGAGAGGTAGGTAGGTCGCATCTCCAGTCGATGAGTGACCAGTTCATACGCCATGGCACCAATAACGATAATAACATCACGGAACACCACTGCCAGGAATAGAAACATGGGTACCTGTCCTGTGATAAACAGACTAATGATGGAACCTACAAGCATCAGTTTGTCCGCGATGGGGTCCATATAGGCGCCAACCACCGTCTGCATATGAAAATGTTTGGCGATGGCACCGTCCAGCATGTCGGTCAGACCTGCAATTACCATTAACACCAGTGCCTGCAGGGCAAAAGCGTTTAGAATTGAATAGACGATAAAAGGTGTAATCAGAATACGGCCCAGCGTCAGCAAATTCGGAAGATTGATAATCTTGTGCATCAGTAACAACTCATTGCGCTAGCCATCCACCTTCTGGTAAGGCTGCCAGCCGGTAGCCGCGGCGTTCAAACCATTCCGGCAACCAGCTGCTATCGGTTCCCTCCAGCAGTAACGTATAGCGCTGGCGCGTGATACCCAGACTAACCGGGAGAATACGGCGAACGCGCGGGTCATTACCCAGGGCATCTTCCAGTGCCACTTGTGCTGTCAGTGAAGTTTTCCGGTCTATGATAAGAATAAGCTGCTGGTCAATCTCAGTTGTTGTGGCATTGAGGCTTCCCGCACTGTCTACATTAAAGGCATAGGCATCGCGTGCTTTCAGAAGAAGTTCTTTGAGCCAGCCGGAAATTACGGGCAATGGGTCTGCGTCAGGAATGCCCCGTGTTTCGGAAAATTCATGCAGGCGTGAATTTCCGCGCAGACTGAGTATAAGCTGTTGGCTATCCAGCCATTGCCATGCCACGATCATACCCGGAGCGTTATCGGACAGTTCAATACCCCAGCCGGGAGAAAAGTCTTTTGCCTCCCGCATGAGCAGGGCCTGAGTCTGACTCATTTCCAGCCCGGCACTATTACGCATCGTAATAACAAGATGAAAACGCGGTGGCATGACAATGGCGGAAATATGGTTCTCCTTGAGTGTGCGGAAAACACTTTTTCCGTTAAACTCAACGGCCGTTTGTTCTCCGGTGGGTACAATACGGGCGACCAGACCATAGTTTGGCACAATGGAATCGGCTCGGGAACGCATCTTTTGCGGTACGATGCGGTCCCATAATCGCGGTAAGGCAAGGCGAAGTGCCAGTCTGGTATCAGCCAGCCCGGTGCTCGAACGGGTGTTTTGCATCTCTTCAACGGGGATAACAACGCGCAGGCGCGCATCATTTACCTGTGCCCATAACGGCATGGCCAGAACACATAAACACGGCAAGAACAGAATGCTTAAACGGCAGAGCCTCTTGCAAAACCCTGGGTGGATGAGCGGCAATCCCGCTTTGAGGCCATTTTCGAGTTGGAATGAGCTGCATGGTGGTTCCATGGAGCAAAATTCCAGCTCGAAAATGGGCCAAAGTGGGGACGCCGATCGCCGCTCATGAGTTTTGCAAGAGGCTTTATAGATTATTTGATTACCCTCAAATGGGCCACCTGCCTGCCGCGCTGCCCCTGATGATTCTCCGGTTCTGATGTATCCGTGTCCGGGAGGTTCTTCGTTGAATTCTTACTGTTGTCTTCGCGCATGCCGCGTACAGCTTTGACGACGGCACGAATGGTTTCCGGCACATCATCCTCCCACAGGATTCCATTCTCAATCTTTTGTTCCGATATATAGGTTGCCCAGATGGCATGCATGGGGATACAACAGTGAAACAAACTGCCAGAGAAGGAAAAATCAGATTCCAGCGTATCATCCCTGATGATAATGGCCTGTGGCATACGTACATTCAGAACCAGACGCAGGGCAGGATCACCGTGCAGGCGTTCCGGCACGATGACATCATCATCCGTGGCATTTACTACAATGTAGATGCGGCCATAACGAGCGAAGTATTCCCGCAATTGTCTGGCTTTGGCCACGCCTGCAAATTCGACGGTCATGGTTACCTCCGGGTTGGCAAGTCTAGCACACGAAGCAGGAAGGGAAATAAAGCGGAGCGGCCCTGTAAGCCGGGTTCTGTATCCGCCTTGAAAAGCGGATGATGGTCATTCCTCTGGATGCGCCATTGCTGGCGCATTCTAGCAGCCTACCCGGAAGCGGCGCGGGCCACGCCGGATGCTTCCCTATTTGGCCTTGCTGCGGATGGGGTTTACCGTACCTCCGCCCGTTGCCGCGCGAAGTGGTGCGCTCTTACCGCACCCTTTCACCCTTACCCTGTAACAAAGACAGGGCGGTCTGCTCTCTGTGGCACTTTCCCGGGGTCACCCCCGCCGGACGTTATCCGGCATCCTTGCCCAGTGCAGCCCGGACTTTCCTCGACAGGTCAAAAAATGCCTGCCGCGACCACCCGGGCCACTCCGCTAGCGGATGATATCTGATTCAGCAGTACAATGCAGTATCCAAAAAAAACATTAGCCACGGAGGACGTAAAGTCAGGCAATGTCGAATCTTAGGTAAGAGCCAGGCGAGACAGGGAGATGGCGTGAAAGTTCCATTTCCTAACGGGTTTACGGGCTGAAATCAGAGCCGTTTGCGCGCCAATGGAATGAGCGGCTGCAAGGTTGTCTTCCATGTCATCAATAACTACGGTTCGGTGCGGCACTGCGCCTTCCGATTCAATCAGTGTGGACAGGGTGGTGGCAGAGGGTTTGGGTTGATAGTGATCAAACCGAATGTCGTAAATGGTGGTGAAGTGGTGCGCTACACCCAGTGCTTTGAGTACGCGCTCGGCGTGTTCGCGAATACCGTTGGTGTGAATAACTTTACGGCCGGGAAAATGAGCCAGCGCCTGGTTCAGACCGGTATCCGGCGCCAGTATTTTGTGTACGCCGATGTCATGCACTTCATGCAGGAACGCCTCCGGTTCCACGCCATGATGCAGCATAAGGCCACGCAACGTTGTGCCATACTGTTTCCAGTATTTTACACGTAAATCACTGGCTTCGGCGGGAGTCATATTCAACTCACGGGCAACGAATGCCGTCATACGTTTGTCCATGCATGCGAATACGCCGGAATCCGCCGCATACAGCGTATTATCCAGATCAATGACCGCCAGATCGAAAGACATTTCCGTAAGCTACGCTGCCTGATGGCGGTCGGGTAGTCAGAAAAGACAACATGGAGGGAAGCTCATAAACCTCATAGTGCACATTATTTCCACTAAAATTGCGTACTTTTACAGCGTAGCGCTGCAAAAATTTTCTTATTGTCTCACGTTGCGGTTCCATGAAGCTATGCAGGCTACCCACCACCACATATGCAATGCCAAGGTCTTTCAATCTTGTCATAAAGCGATCCGGATCCAAATCGAAAAAAACTTCCCTGAAATAGGGAGAATAGGTCATTAGCGTATAAATCGGCATCGAAAAACGTAGCGAACGTTCTCCTATCAGGAGAATGCCTTTCCCCGGAGCTCGGTAATGATTTATCCATGTCGCTACAGGATAGATGCTGTCAAATTTGGTCAAATAAGCTTCGGGTGACTGTAGCCCTATCACCACGGGAATCCGCTGGCTTGTCTTGCCCAAATACAGAACACAGAACATGCTCCCTATCAGCACAACGGATATTTGAGCAAATAACGGGAGCCGGGGAAAGCGCAATCGGCACGCGCGAATACCATAAGCTGCATATATACTGAGGAAAGCCATCAGAGGAAGAGCGAAGCGATGCATAGGCGTAAACACTAACCATGCGAGCAAGGAAAACAGCAGTGGCCATCGCCATGCCCTTAGCCACACTGGTAAATGGAAGAAAAAAGCAAGCGGAGAAAAAGCAAGAACAAACGGCCCTAATCCGCCAGTCCAGATCAAACTTGGGGAATATGATCCAGCCGATAAAAACCATGGCGCCAACAGAACACGCCATGACAATGACCATCCAGATAAAGGAGAATTCGTTGCAAGAAAAGGTGATGGAAGCAATCCAAAAAGAGGGTTTGCAATAGGATAAAACGGATTTCCCGATAGCAGATATGAACGGACGGGCCAAACTGCCAACACCAGCAAAGCAAGCATAACAGGCATCACAATATCCCTGGTGTTCATGCCCCCCATCCGCCGGATACGAATCCAGGCGCAGGCAGCCAGAATCGGCACATATAATGCTACCAGTAATTTGATTCCAAAAGCAATACCGAACAGAAAACCGGCAATTATCAGTGGCCCCAGCTTGCCGTAGCGTTTGGATCTCAATATAGCCAGGATGGCAGTGAGAAGAAAAAATGACATGCCCAGATCCACAAACAGATCCGTGGACTCATCCCAGATAACAGGCACCAGGAAAAACATA
>CAZJRL010000013.1:0-21560 GCA_964548425.1 uncultured Zetaproteobacteria bacterium
CGAGACCGGAGATGTGATCCTGGAAAAAGTTACCTGCGTCACTCCAGACTGTCTGGCAGCCTCGGCCACAGTGATGCCCAGGTCAGGCAGCACACCTTCCTTTAATAATTCGCCAAGGCGAGGGGAATTATACATACGACTCATTCTGATCTCCTGACGCATATGGGTTTCTCATAATCCGGATCAGGTGGCCAGCGGTCTGATGTCCTGTTCAATCTCTGATGCCCTGTCTGCTTTGGCGACTTTCAACTCGTTGGAAGGGGTCTGGCTTAACGGGATGATCCTTGTCTTGATGTAATGAGCCGTTTATCTTGGCGATAGCCTTTCATGCAAACAGGGAACAATTATGGACATACAACCGTGCAGTAATCCGGGCCGCTGGTGCAGACCATGGTTCCGGATATGAGCAGTACGGACGGACCTTCCGGATTCTCATGGCAGCGTGCCGTGCCGTTGCTGGTACTCGTTGCCGGTCTGGCTGCATTTTTTGTCCTTGATCTGGGTCGTTATCTGAGTTTCTCCGCGCTGGGAGAACATCGCGTGGCATTGCTGGAGTGGGTTGGCGCCAACAGTCTGCTTGCGCCTGTTATTTATATACTGGCATACATTGTTGTCGTGGCATTTTCGTTGCCGGGCGGGGCGGTGATGACGATCAGCGGCGGCTTTCTGTTTGGCGCGGTGACAGGGGGCATCTGTGCCGTCACCGGTGCGACGCTGGGAGCCACGGCGCTGTTTCTGATTGCCAAGACGTCACTGGGCGACTATCTGCTGGCCAAAGCCGGTCCAGCCATCAGGAAGATGCAGGCCGGGTTTGATGAGAATGCGCTCAGTTATATGTTTGTGCTGCGACTTATCCCTCTGTTTCCGTTCTTTCTGGTGAATCTGGCGCCGGCATTTCTCGGCGTGCCCTTGCGCGTCTATCTCATCGCCACCTTTTTCGGCATCATGCCGGGATCATTTGTCTACGCCCTTGTTGGCGCAGGGCTGGGCAGCGTGTTCGACCGTGGTGAAACGTTTACGCTGGCGGGCGTGATGACGCCACAAATGATTGCGGCGCTGGCGGGTCTGGGCTTGCTGGCACTGGTGCCGGTGGTCTATAAGAAACTGAAAGGGAGGAGATGAGTGAGCAGCTTGTTAAAGGTGGATATTTGTATCATTGGCGCCGGGTCCGGCGGCCTTTCCGTGGCCGCGGGCGCGGTACAGATGGGGGCGACGGTCGCGCTGGTTGAAAAGGGAGAGATGGGCGGTGATTGTCTGAATACCGGCTGTGTGCCGTCCAAGGCATTGCTGGCGTCCGGTGAGAAAGCACAGGCTGTGCGCGACGCACGATGCTTCGGAATTCAGGCTGCCGAGCCCATTGTGGACTGGGCGGTGGTTAACCGCCATGTGCATCAGGTCATTGACAGTATTGCACCCAATGATTCGCAGAAACGTTTTGAGGAACTGGGCGTGCATGTGATTCGCGCATCCGGTGAGTTCGTGGATGAACGCACGCTTCAGGCCGGGAATATCACCATTTGTGCCAGATACTTTGTTATTGCCACGGGCTCATCTCCCTTTGTGCCGCCGATTGAAGGGCTGGATGAAGTGAAATACTTCACCAATGAAAATATTTTTGATAACAAGGAGCCGGTGAACCATCTTGTCGTGATCGGTGGTGGCCCGATTGGTATGGAAATGGCCCAGGCGCATCGCCGTCTGGGAGCGAAAGTCACGGTGATGGAAGTGGCGCGGCTGCTGATCAAGGATGATCCGGAGCTGGCCAGGATTGTGATTGATCATTTACGCGGGGAAGGCATTACCTTCTACGAGGGTGGCCGTGACCTCCGGTTTGAGAAAAGTGAAGGCGGGTTTGCGGCATATTGCGCCACGGATGAAGGCAATCAGTGTGTGCATGGCTCGCACCTGCTCATTTCCACCGGGCGGCGCGCCAACGTGCATGGCCTGAATCTGAAAGTAGCGGGTGTGAAATATTCACCGCGTGGCGTGGATGTGGATGCGCGGCTGCGCACTTCAAACAGGCGAATTTTTGCCATTGGTGATGTAACCGGCCCCTACCAGTTTACACATATGGCGGCTTATCAGGCAGGAATTGTTATTCGCAACATATTGTTCAAGCTTCCGGCGAAGGTGGATTACTCCGCCGTGCCGTGGGTGACATACACCGATCCGGAACTGGCGCATGTGGGGATGTCCGAGGCTGATGCGGAAGACTCCGGCAGGTCGGTTCGTGTGCTACGCTGGACGTTTGAAGAGAATGACCGGGCTCAGGCGGAGCGCCGCACGGAGGGGATGATCAAGGTCATGGCCGCCAGGAATGGTCGGATTCTGGGCGTGGACATTGTTGGGTTACATGCAGGAGAACTGATTCAGCCGTGGGTGCTGGCTGTCAGTCAAAAGATGAAGATTGGTGCCATGGCGGGCATGATTGCACCGTACCCGACCTTGTCCGAAGCAAGTAAACGTATCGCCGGGAGTTACTATATATCTTCACTGTTCTCGGAGCGCACACGAAAGATTGTGCGCTTTTTGCTACGTTTTTAGTGTTTTTCTCATATTCTCCTTGTGTTCCGGTATTTCTTTTTCCTATCCTTTGAGCAATACAGGATAATTCAGGCGGGAGAGGGAATGATAAAACACACATTTAAACGCACTGTAATCACTGCGTCGGTTTTGCTACTGGCGGCCACGCAGGCGCAGGCCAACAGTTTTCGCTTGCCGGAGGCCGGCGTACGCGCCATGGGTATGGGTAATGCCTTTACGGCCGTGGCCGATGATGCTTCGGCCATGTGGTACAATCCGGCAGGCATTGCTTTTCTTAAGGGCGGCAACCTGATGCTGGGCACAGTTGGCATCCTTGCGCCCAAGGTTAATTTCACTTCGAATTCCAGTAATACCGCGCTTGCTCTCGGAACAACCGGAAACAGCGATCGTAAAACCTTCGTGATCCCGCACTTTCATGCAACCTTTACCGATCCGAAGATGGGTATGTCCTATGGTCTGAGTGTAACCAGTCCGTTTGGCCTGGAGTCCGACTGGACCGGTTCGCCATTCGATACAACCACATCACCCTCTTCCCTTAAGTCCACAACCTTTTCCCGCATTGAAATGGTCAACATAAATCCGAATGTCGCCTTCAAAATTACAGACCATATTTCCATCGGCGCGGGTTTTGATTATGTTTATATCAAGGATATAGATTTTAATACATCCATACTTACCCAGAATGCCGATGGCGACGGCTGGGGCGGCAATGTCGGTTTGATGTACAAGGGCGATTTGTTCAGCGTAGGTGTGAGTTATCGCACGCAGATAGCTGTGCGGCTTACCGGAACTGCGAGCAGCACCCTTGGGGGGAACACGACCATTACGTCATACGTCAAGCTTCCCGACATGGTAAACGGCGGTTTTGCCTTCCATCCTACAGATACGCTGACCATCAGTGCCGAGGCGGACTGGACGAACTGGAGCAAACTGGACCAGCTCGTATTCAACTACGCTTCTGCCCTGACACTCCCTGTACTTGGAGCGCTGACGTCTACGGTAACTCCGGAAGAATTTCATCCGATTGTAGCTGCCAAAGTGGGAATTGAATGGAAAGCGAATGATCATTTGCGCCTTCGGTTGGGGTATAATTTTGACCCTTCACCGGTGAATGCAAAAAATTTCTCTCCGGGATTCGCTTTTGAGGACCGGCATGTCTTTGCTGCAGGTGCAGGCTATGATTTTACCAGTGCGCTGACGGTGGATGTGGCCTATATGTATGTTAAGCAAAAGGATGTTAATCAGACGGCATCAACGGGCGTTGGCGCCATTCGCAACGGGCGTTATAAACTTAACGCGCATCTGGCCGGGCTTTCCATGAACTATAAATTTTGACGTTACTTTCTTTTCAGTGAAACAGGGGGCTGTCTGGCACCCCTGTTTTATTTATAGTCTATAAGCCTGCGCTGATTTTCCAGCCTGCGGACGTGCGTTGCAGCGACAATTCCTCGCGCTGCACCATTTCCCGCCAGCGATCCCCTGAACGCACCTTGAGCCGGTAGGACTGGGCACAATCGGCATGCGTGTCATCCACAAGATGAATTTGACGATTGAATGAATGCATATCCAGTTCATCAAACCGGTCGAACAGGTGAATCATGCGGGCAACAATATCCACCTTGCTGTGACCATGATCCATGTAGCCGGGAAGAAGCAGGTTCGAATATGCACCAATATCACGCGCCGTAATCGCTGTATTGCGCGTATCCAGTACAGCATGAATGGATGCCTTGTCCGCGCCGCTGCATGCAGTAAGGAGCAGGCAGAAGAGGACAAGAGTCCGGATTCCCCGATATTTTACCACCATTTCTTCGTGTCCTTTGCGTCCCATGCGGCGAAACTCACATGTGCAACCAGGAAACCTAACCCAGTATATCCGGAACCAAACCGAAAAATCCTGAACCACAGAGGACACAGAGAAAAAAACCACGGGACGCGGAAAGATCGGAAACTGCGGAAAGAGTGGATAAACACGATGCATAGTTCTTGAAAGATCCGCCCCTTCCGCCTTTTCCGCGTCTAAAGGAATCGTGCCACCTTTCGGCTCCACTCGCTCTTGGGGTAATTGTGTCTCAACAGCAGGGCTGAATTACGGGCATCATCCGCTACACCCAGCTTGTCCCAGGATGCCGCCAGATAATATAATGCTTCTTCAATGGCAGGTGTCGTCTGGTATTTTTCCAGTATAGTCTGGAAACGATTGGCTGCGGCCACATAGCGATGACGTTTGAAATAAAACTTGCCAACATTCAATTCATGGTCGCCCAGCCGGTTATAGAGTCGCTGCAGGCGGCGGGAACCATCCCTGGCATATGAGCTTTTCGGATGTCTGTCGAGCAACACCTTGAAACTTTCGATGGCCGCGAGGGTTTGCGACTGATCCTTCTCGGAAGGAGAGGACTCCCGATAGTGACTCATTCCCAGCATGTACTGCGCATAATCCACATTTGGATGGCGCGGGTGACGCCGGACAAATTCCTTGCTCAATGTTTCAGACAGGATGTATTCACTACTTTTGTAAGCAGCGAAGATGCGCAGCAATTCTGCCTGAATCGTGTATTGGCTATAGGGATGCTTTGACCCGAACTTCTCAAGTTCCATGTTGACAGCTTCATATGATCCCTTGGCCAGCTGTTTTTTTGCATGTTCATAATCAATTTCAGCGGGGCTCTTCTTTACAACCGAATCACTTGCGCATGCGGCCAGCAACAGGGAAAGGCAAAGGCTCATAAGCAGTTTCTTCATGCCCGCAGTCTATGGGGCATCGGGCAGGGCGACAACGGCCAGATGGCGACCTGCCTGCCTGCCATCACGGCGCCAGGAATAGAATCGATTTTTATCACAACATGTGCATGCCGATATCTGCTCAATATGTGTTTCAGGAATACCCGCGTATTGTAATTGTTGCACATTGATAGCCGCCAGATTTGCATGTGTCCTGTTGTCCGCATGGTGAATATACCGATGTGCATCATTGACGCATCGGGAGAGGGTATTTGCTGTCCTGACGTCAATTTCAAAGCAGCAGGGGCCAATACATGGCCCAACCGAAGCGAACATTTGTGCCGGTTTTGCGCCATGCTGCTGCATTGCAGAGATGGCATGCATGACAGCCTGTGCGGCTGTTCCCCGCCAGCCGGCGTGCACGGCAGCCACCAGCTTTGTTTCAGGGTCGGCCAGCAGGACAGGGACACAGTCCGCGACGCGTATACCTGTGGCAGCCCCGTTTATGCCAATGAGGATATCAGCTTTGTCCCGATGCATAATGCCATGCTTCCGGCATACGAGGACATCCGTACCATGCACCTGTTTTGCCCTGTGAGGGATGGAGGGTAAACCGGACTCGCGGATCAGCATGTTCATATTGTGCGCAATATTTTCTTCATTATCCCCCAGGCCGGAACCAAGATTCAGGCTGTCAAAGGGCGGATGGCTTACACCACCATGACGCAGGCTGAAGATTGCTGTGACACCATGCGATGCCAATAATTCAGATCGCAGAAAGCATGTATTCATATGAGGCTTTTGCAGATATTCACGGACGACTCGGCGCTCTTGCGAAGATGAAGATCATCCATAACCCTGATCCAGGGTAGTGGACAGATTCTTTAAATCTGCGGGTAATGGTGCAACACAACTGATTTGTTCCCCCGTAACGGGGTGCACAAAACGCAGAGTCTCGGCATGCAGGGCCTGCCGGTGCAGCTGTTCAATAGCAGTACAAACGGATTCCGGTACGTCACGTGACGGCCGGTAACTTCTTCCATATGTCGTATCCCCCAGAACAGGAAGACCTGCATGGCTTAAATGAACACGAATCTGGTGTGTGCGGCCTGTATACAGGGTCAGCCGGATGCGACAGAAATGCCTGTCATAGCGCCGTTCAACCATGGCTTCCGTGGTGGCAGGCTTTCCGTCATTGCGGGTGCCCATTTTTTTGCGATGCAGGGGATGTCTGCCAATCGGCTCATCAATACGGCGTGTGTGCCATACAGGAACGCCCCGGCACCATGCGATATATTGCCGGTCCAGATCATGTATGGAAAACATATGTGTCAAACCACGATGCGCCTCTTCCGTTTTGGCAACGACCAGACTACCGGATGTGTCCTTGTCCAGGCGGTGTACAATTCCCGGGCGTTCCACACCGTTAATACCGGGAAGGTTAGAACAATGGAATAACAAGGCATTCACCAATGTGCCATTACTGTGACCGTGGGCGGGATGAACCACCATGCCTGCCGCCTTGTTAATGACCAGCAAATATTCATCCTCAAACAGAATATCCAGAGGGATATCTTCCGGAACAAGGTCCGGTGATACGGGTTCCGGCAACTGAATTGTAAATGATTGTCCTGTTTCAGTCCTGAGGGAGGCTCTGGAGATGGTTTTGCCGGCCAAATGAACGGCCTGCTCATGAATCAGTTTTTGAATATGATTGCGGGACAAGCCGCTCAGTACGGCCAGTGCCTGATCGATACGCTGGCCTGCATGAGCTACATCAATAATGACTGATAGTTGGCGGCGATCATTCAAAGCAGGTTTACTCACGTACTTCCGCTTTCATTCCCCTGCTGTTGCGTCTGTTGCTGGCCCTGTTCGTCCGGCTTGCGTGTTGGTCGTCGTCGCCGTCGCCGTCGCCGTCGTGTCCCGCCATTATCACCTGTTTCCTGCTTTGCCTGCGGGTTAGTGGCTGCACCGCTCTCCTTGCCCTCCGGTACTTTATCAGCGCCTGTTGGCCCGTTTTCCTGTTGCTCCCTGCCGACACTGGCAGCATTTGCATTCGGGCGCTTTCCACGTCCGCCGCGTCGTCGTCTGCCGCCACGCCGCCGCGTTTTGTTGCGCGCAGCCGCAGCCTCTTTTTCCTCTTCCTCTTTCCGGCGGCGGGCCTCTTCTTCCTGAGCCTTCTTTTTGACAGCGTTACCGTTACCAAACAAAACAGCACCCAGCTTGTTGAGCAAGCCTTTCTTCTTTTTCGCTACCGCTTTCTTTTCCGGTTCAGGGGTCGGGATGCCAACAATCGGCGTTGTCGGCTTGAGCTTGCGCCTTGGACGCGCGGGTTTCTTGCCTTTGAGTGTGTCCTCAAGCACTTCAACGCGTTGCTGGTTTTCATCTTCCCAGTGACGTTCGATACGGTAATGCGGAATTTCAAGATCCGGCCGGATTTGCAGGTTAATCTGTATGCCATAATTTTCTTCAATACGCGCGACATACTGGCGCTTGTTATTCATCAGGTATTCACCGGTTTCCTTTGGCACCTGCACCAGCAATGTCGGTTTTTTACCGGCTTCGGCATGGTCCTCTATGCGCGTCAGCATCTGTAATGCCATGGATTCCACGATTCTCACTCTGCCCCGGCCCACGCAACGCGGACAGATCTCCGTTGTGGATTCCCGGATCGACGGGCGCAATCGCTGCCGTGACATTTCAAGCAGTCCGAAACGGGAGATGCGTGCGAACTGTACGCGGGCCTTGTCAACCTTGCAGGAGGCGCGCAATTCCTCTTCGACCTGCTGGCCATGTTTACGGCTGGCCATGTCGATAAAATCGATGACGATCAGGCCACCAATATCGCGGATGCGAAGTTGCCGGGCAATCTCGCGGGCTGCTTCCATATTGGTGTCCAGGGCCGTCTCGTCGATATGTTTTTTTCCTGTAGAGCGGGAAGAATTGACATCAATGGATGTCAGGGCTTCGGTCGGATCAAGTACAATTGATCCTCCCGAGGGCAAACGGATGGACCGGTCATGAATTTCCTCGCATTGATCCTCGATACCGTAATGCCGGAACAGCGGTTTCTTTCCCCGATAGAGTTTGACCAGTTTTTCCTTGCCGGGAAGTACGGCATGTACGAATTGCTTGGTGCGCTGATAAACATCATGCTGATCCACCCAGATTTCCTGAATATCGTCGGTAAAATGGTCGCGGATGGCACGTGTGGCCAGATCGCCTTCCAGATAAATCAGTGAAGGGGAAGGAGCGGATTCACTCTTGATACGAATCTCGTCCCAGAGCCGTTGCAGATAAGAGAAATCACGTTGCAATGCCTCAAGCTTCTGATCCTTGCCTGCTGTACGTACAATCAGACCCATATGTTCGGGGACGTTTAACTGAGCCAGAATAGCCTTGATAGCACGCCGGTCTTCTTCCTTCAGTTTGCGTGAGATTCCTCCACGCGGGGCATTCGGGCTGAGAACCAGATAACGCCCGGCCAGCGATATATAGGTGGTGAGCGCCGCCCCTTTGTTGCCCCGTTCTTCCTTGACAACCTGTACCAGAACAGACTGTTTGGGCGCCAGGATATCCTGAATATTGATCTTGCGCGGGTCGGCGTTTCTGTCAGCCCCTTCCTTCCAGTAGTCCGAATGAATGTCGTGCAGTGGAAGAAAACCCTGGCGACCGGCGCCGTATTCTACAAAGGCAGCCTGGAGACTGGCCTCCACCTTGCTGACCGTTCCCTTGTATATATTGCTTTTGGTCTGGACCTTATGTGCGGACTCAATGTCCAGTTCCTGCAGATATTGATCATCAATGATGCTAACCCGGCTTTGTTCCGGATGTACGGCATTGATGAGCATGAGTTTCTTTTTCATGCTACATCCTTATGCCGTCTGAAGAATCTACCTGGACAACCCTTCCACGACCACACGAGTGGCGTGCATCCCCTTCTCTTTTTTCTTTATATCCGTCAGGAATACTTTAATACGCTTGCCCTGATCGGATACGAACCTTCAGACGGTCTCATTTTATTTACAGGCTCAACGCGAGGCAGGTGTACGGCGAAGTTTCTGCCATGGTTTATTCATATAAACCACACTGCTTAACGCCGGGGCGAATATTCGCCGTGGTTTGTGCTTCTTCTGCCCGTTAGCTTAATGCGGTTCGCGGCCTTGTTGCCGCCGGCCACATAATATTTGCGCAGGTTTCATGACCGGTTATGGCACAATACACATGCACGCACAGGCAAACGCGGAGCTACTGCTAACCGTGAAAGCTAATGTAAAAGGAGGGGTCTTGGCAAGGGACAAGGAGAGTGACAGCCGTATTGTTGTGGATGTGGAGGAGGCCGGGAGTCGCCTGGACCGGATACTTTTGCGTCGGTTGGGGGCATCATACAGGCCCCTGATCATGCGCCTGATCCGGCGTGGCAACGTGCGTGTGAACGGTAAACGCGCCAAACCCGATACCCGCCTGCTTCAGGGCGACGAAATCTTTTTGCCAGTCAGTTTACGCCAGTCCGGGGAGACTTCAGATGCACATGCAATGAAGTCACCGGTGCCTGCCGCCATGCATCATCTGACTGTATTGTTTGAGGACGAAGATGTTCTGGTGGTGGACAAGCCGACTGGTGTGGTGGTGCACGGGGGCAGCAGTCATGCCGCCGGCATCATCGAGTATCTGCGTGATTCCATCCCGTTGCAGGAATTACGTCTGGTACACAGGCTGGATCGGGACACCAGTGGTTGTCTGTTGATGGCCAGGCGCTTATCAGTGTTACGTGCGCTGACTGAGGCATTTCGTGAACGCCGTGTACATAAAACCTACATGGCGTGGGTGGCAGGACATCCGTACCCGCATGCAGGCCGTTTACAATCCATGCTGGCCAAAGGTGTGCTGCAGGGTGGCGAACGCATGGTGGTTCAGGGGAGCGAAGGAAAAGAGGCGGTGACTGATTATCAGGTGAGCTTGCTTGCAGAGCATCATGGCTGGCCGTTTGCGCTGCTGGCATTATCTCCGGCGAGCGGGCGCACCCACCAGTTGCGGGTACAGATGCAGGCTGAAGGGCATGCGATCCTTGGTGACGGGAAATACGGATTACGCGAGGATAACCACCGTTATCGCAGCATGGGCGGTAAAGGCATGGCATTGCATGCCTGGCGGTTGCGCTTTGAACATCCGGTCCGGCATCAAATGCTTGAAATACGTGCTCCATGGCCTGCCAGATGGAAGAATTTTCTTAAAAATATTGAACTTCGGGAAGATTAATGCCTGTTTGCATCGCGAACCGGAACAGCAGAATTACCAGCAATAACAGTGACGCCCCCATCACAACAAAAGCGGCAAGAATAATCAGCAGTGCCGAGCCGCCGCCAATCCTGGCATGCGATACCAGACCCTGCCAGTTCAGATACAGATTCCACAGGGTGGCGATAAAGCCCAGAAGAGGAATCATTGAGAACATAACAGGGGCTGCACTATAGGCGCAAATCTGAAAGGCATCGGCGGTGGTTAATGATGATTTGCAGAATGTACGGGCGGCCCAGCCCAGATACCATGACCATGACCAGGTTCCTGCGATGCCAAACAGCAACAAGACAGGAAGAATAAAGATGATGGTCATCATGCCGGAGAAGATACCGGTGATAAGTGCCGGTATAACGAGATAGATGGCAAGCAGGGTCATGGAGTTTTTATAATTTGGTGCGACCGGCATATCCTCAAAATATGGAGTGGGCGAAGTTATGGTTGCCCTGAGGGTGGGCAACAGTGTTTCACTGATATGGTTGCTGGAAAAATAGCATTGTCCGTCTTTCATGGTCTCTCCCCTGACCCGCATATTGCATGAAGCATCTGAAATCCGTGCACATCCTTGATATAAAGCACTGTTTTATCCATCCGGTGTCCGCCTTTGCACAATATGTGGGCTAAATCCCTCATCCAAATTGATACAATGCCTTTGTGCAAGACCATTGTGTAAGATCAGCGATCCTGTCTATACTTGGTAATATGATCCGTTACCTTTTTCTTCTCCTGATATCCCCGATATTCATACCGGTCCTTGCGGCGATAGCTGCAGACCAGTCTGCGGTATTTCCACCACCAACAGATGTACAGAATACGCCCGAGGCCCGGGAAACGGTGCAACCATCCGGCGATAAAAGAAATCTGGGGAAGCAGTTTGCGGCACCTGACAGTGATGAGGGTGTGCAGATTCGCGTGTTCAAACGCAAGGACGGGGCAACGATTGAAGAGCATTCCAGGCACGGACGGGTATATATGATTAAAGTCAGCCCGGCTACGGGAACACCGCCTTATTATCTCTATGACAATGATGGTGATGGCAAGTTCAAGCGGCGGATGCCGGGTGGCTATAAATATATCAATCCGCCTGAGTGGGTGATTCACCGCTTCTGAACGTCCTGAGCCGGTTCTTTTTTTGCGTGTTCCTGAACTCACCCTGATTACAGATTCCTCGCGTATGGAACGCGAACGGTTTTTTATAACCGTGGAGTCGGCTTTGCGTGGCGGTGTTGATACCGTGCTGGTGCGTGAAAAAGAGATGGATAGCGCCCGTTTGCTGGCCTTTTGTTCCCGGCTTCGCGATTTAACCAGGGAATATGATGCGCGACTGCTGGTGCATACGCAGGCCGATGTAGCCAAAGCGGTTGGGGCCGACGGCGTGCATGTTGCGGGCAAGGATATTGGTGAGATTCCGGCTATCCGCCACTGGCTTGATGATACGGCGATAACGATATCCGCTTCCTGTCACGATGCGGATGAATTACAACGGGCCGCTGATGCCGGCGCTGATTTTGCACTTCTCTCGCCGGTATTTCCGACGACCAGCCATCCCGGCGCGCTACATCTGGGCGCAAAACACTTTTGCACGCTGGCCGATGTCGCACCGCTGCCGGTCGCCGCCCTCGGTGGTATTACACCGGAAAACCGATCTGAACTTGTCGGCTACCCCGTTGCAGTGATCAGCGCGATCATGGATGTGGATGATCCGGAGCTTATCACCCGGCGGTTGAATGCAGGTTCAGTCTGTCCCTGATAATCCTCTCCAATGACTGGACGTGGGCGAGGCGCCAGCCTGATTAACAACACACTGAAATTTTCACATGCGGGAGGTTATATCCGACTGATTGGCGAAGCAGACGGGAATCTGGTACGCATCCATATCCGTGATCACGGAATCGGCATATCCGCTGATGACAGGGCATATATTTTCGAGTACTTTTGCCGCTTGGATCTCAGCCGCAGCAAGCCCGGCAACTGACCGGGACTCAGTTATTCCATGAGTATCATTCGCAGTCACGGTGGCGCCATTGATATGACCAGTACGCCTGGTTGCGATAGTACGTTAACCATACAATTGTCGTTAGCCTGAAGATGACAACATGACTAAATACTCATGTTGGCGCTAACCTGCTGTAACGTTAAGAAACTATGATACCGAGCCAAATCACCATGAGCGGAGCCGGTAACTTGAATTTTTTAAAACATATTAAAAATCTACAAAGTAGCTTGAACGCCTGGCTCACTCCACGCCTTATCAGATGTATCATCTCCATTTTGTCTGTCACTGTTCGCTGGGAATTCTCCGGCGATCGATATTGTTCTGATTCAGGTAAACAACATATTTTTGTTTTTTGGCATGCAAGATTGCTTATGATGGGCGTCGGCCTGAAAGGCTGTAATGGCTATACGTTGATTTCCCCCCATCGAGATGGTGGTTTTATTGCTGATACGCTTGCATTACAAGGATTCAGGGCTGTTCGTGGTTCATCAACACGTGGCGGCAGCCGGGCATTGATCCGGATGATTCAGATGTCCAAAAACGAATCTTGCGATTTTGGTATTACACCAGACGGACCTAAAGGCCCGAGGGAAATTGTGAAACCCGGCATTGTTCTGTTGGCAAAAAAAACCGGTGTAAAAATATACCCGGTGATGTGGGCAACCTCCAGACGCTGGCGAATAACGACTTCATGGGATCATTTTTACATTCCCCGTCCATTTTCCAAAGGAATATTTGTGTTTGGTGAACCGTTGTTTATCGGGCCGGATGAAAATAACGGCGATGCGCTAGTCCGTATTCAGAGTGCGATGGATGCCGTACAGCAAAAGGCTGACAGCTATTACCATTAATGTGACCAGGCCGGGTCAGAAATGAACAGTCAGTTGGATTGCAACTGATCAAGCATCGAGTGTACGGCTTGCTCGGCTTTGGTAAGCCAGTTGGTGTTTTGGGAACTCAGGCAAATTCTGCCACAGGGGCGGTTGCCGCAGCGGCTCGGGTAGGAGCCGATTTCGACTTCGGGGAACTGCTGCTGAATCTCCTCCAGCTCGAGTGCAAAGCTGCTCTCCGGAAGTTCGACATCAATCTCGCGGCGCTCGAAAGCATGATCGCCAAAATCATCAAGAATTGCGTTGAGTTGTGATGCAAAAATTTCCGGTACTCCGGCCAATACATAAACATTCCCGATATGTGCGCCGGGGGCTATACTTTTTTGACTGACGATGGGTTTGGCGCTACGGGGTAGCAGGGACATACGTCTGCGACCGGGATTAAGATTGTTCGCGCCATAATGTTTTTCCATAGTCGCCAGTGTATCCTGATGCTCTGCCAACGGTACGCTAAAGGCCTTCGCTATGGCATCCATGGTGATGTCATCATGCGTTGGGCCGATGCCGCCGCTGGTAATGACTGCATCATAATTATGCCGCAGCCTGTTTAGTGACGCGATAATGGCATGCTGAATATCCGGAACAATAGTGATTTCTGGCAGTTTACAGCCACAGTCAAACAGTTTTTTCGCTACGAGCCATGCATTGGCATCGCGTGTACGGCCGGAAAGAATCTCATTGCCGATAACCAGCATGGCAGCAGTCAGGTGCTTGCTCATTGTTCGATATCATAGACAGACTGATGCCCGTCCGCCAGAACCTTGCAGTGCCATGCCCGTGATTATTTTAGCATCTGTGATTTAAGGAAGCTCTGAATAACTCCGATTTAATGAGACTGTCGCGCAAAACAGGCAAGTTCACCAACAGTAGGCGCTTTTAGGCGAGGCAAAGATTGCAAGCAATAGCCTTGCTATTACTCAAATCTTTAACGCAGGAATTGCCTGTTTTGCGTGCGGTATCGTAAATTATGAGTTGTTCAGAGGTTCCTTAACCCTTTGAGTGCGGCAATACGCGCCTCAATCGGTGGATGACTGGCGAACAGACTGGACATGCCGCCCGATCCTCCATGTATCTTGAGTGTGGCCAGCGCATCTTTTGGTGCCAGTGTGCCGGATGCTTCTTCCTCGACCGGTCGGGTTTGCCGCGCCAGCGCATCAATTTTCCGCAGGGCGCGAATCATCGGCTCCGCGCCATACATGCGGGCAGCGTGTGCATCGGCACGAAATTCACGGCGGCGCGAATGCCACATCACCACAATCATGGCGAGAATCGAGAACAGGATTTGCAGTACTATGTTTACAATGAAATAAAGCATGAAGTTCGGTTCGCCATCGCGCGATGTAGCGCTGGCTACAAGCCGGGCGATCATGCCGGCCAGGAAATAGACAAAGGTGTTCATCAGGCCCTGAAGCAGGGTGGTAGCCACCATATCACCATTGGCTACATGGCCCATTTCGTGTGCCAGAACAGATTTCACTTCATTGTCGGTGAGATTGTTTACCAGTCCGGAAGAAACGGCGACCATGGAGTGGTTGCGGCCGGGCCCCGTGGCGAAGGCATTGGGTGCGTCATCCAGGTAGACCCAGACTTCCGGCATCTTCAGTTGATCCCGGCGTGCCAGTTCGGCAATCGTTTCATAGACCAGTCGTTCCTTGGGTGTGGAGGGTTGAATGACCTGCTGCATGCGATACATGCGTTTGACCATGGGTTTGGACATCAGCAGTGAAATAAATGCGCCGCCGAAACCGAATACCATGGCCCATGCAAACTGGTAGCTGGCAAAGCTTCCGCGCATATCGACGCCGAATGCCGGTAATACAAAATGAATCAGGATATTGCCGGAAATAATAAGTGTCAGAAAGACCAGAAGATTGGTGGCAATCAGCAGAAACAGTCCCTTGAATGAACGCATGTTTTCCTCCGTAAAAGAGTGTTTGTTTGTCCGGAGAGATATAATGTCCGGTATAACGGTTTTCAAGGCCTTGAAATTCCGCCTATACTCTATTATATATGATGAATGACAGATGAAGTTCACGATCCCGACATTATAGAACCAGGTGACATCAGCAGTGAGTCTCCGGCAGGCAGTGGTTTGTTGGTGGCGCGTGAGCTGTTGCCGCCCTTTCTGAGTATTCTGCCGCTATCCAACAGGCCACTGTTCCCCGGTCTTATCGTGCCCCTGGTGTACGAGGGCGGGGAGATAATCAGGACTTTTCACGAGATCGCCAATGCCGGAGAACAACATGTAGGTTTGCTGCTGGTACGTGATGAGGATGCACCTTTTGCCACGGAGAATTTGTATGAGGTGGGTGTTGCCGCCAAGGTGGTCAAGGCAGTGGAGGTGGCCGAACACGGCCTGCATGTTGTCATAGAATGCATGGAACGTTTTCGCGTGCGGAATTTTTCCGCAGGGCCACCGCATATTCGGGCGCGGGTGCAATACCAGGCGGAAACCAGCTATGAGGATAATGTGGAGTTGCGCGCCTATACCGTGGCCATCGTCAACACCATCAAGGAATTGCTCAAGCACAATCCTTTGCATGAAGAGGAATTGCGCCTGTTCTTATCCCGTTTCGGGCTGGATGAGCCCAATCATCTCGCGGATTTTGCCGCAAGTATGACCATGGCCGGACGGGAAGAATTGCAGGATATACTTGAAACCTATCCCATCTTTGATCGTATGAAAAAGGTCATGAGTCTGCTCAACCGTGAACTCAATGTTAGCAAGATTCAGAGCCGTATTCGCAGTAATATTGATGAACGCATTTCGGAGCAGCAACGCAAGTTTTTTCTCAACGAGCAGTTGCATGAGATTCAGCGTGAACTGGGCATGGAAGAAGATCCGCGTGAGCAGGAGATCAGACGACTAAAGAAACGCGCCGGAAAGCTCAATTTTTCGGAGGAAGCAAAATCCGTTTTCACAGAGGAAACAGGCAAGCTTTCCATGCTGGATCCTTCCTCACCGGAATATGGCGTATCGCGCAATTATCTTGACTGGCTGACCAGTCTTCCCTGGGGCAAATTCGGCAGGGATCGTCTGAATCTGAAGTCGGCATCACGTGCTCTCAACCGCCACCACTCCGGTCTGGAGGATGTGAAAGAGCGCATACTGGAATTCATTGCCGTTGGTGTACGCAAGAAGGAAGTGGGGGGCTCCATCATTCTGTTCGTGGGTCCGCCGGGTGTTGGTAAAACCAGTATTGGCCGTGCCATTGCCGATGCGGTCAATCGTCCATTTTACCGGTTCTCGGTGGGGGGTATGCGTGATGAGGCGGAAATCAAGGGGCATCGCCGCACCTATATCGGTGCCATGCCGGGCAAGATTGTGCAGGCGCTAAAACAGGTCAAGGTAGCCAACCCGGTCATTATGATGGATGAGGTGGATAAAATTGGTTCGGATTTTCGCGGGGATCCTTCTTCTGCGTTGCTGGAAGTGCTGGATCCCGAGCAGAACAGTGATTTTCTCGACCATTATCTGGATGTACGTTTTGATCTGTCACGCGTACTGTTTCTGTTAACAGCCAATCAGCTGGATACCGTTCCCAAACCGTTGCTGGATCGGGCGGAAATCATTCATCTGGCCGGCTATATTGCGCCGGAGAAGATGGATATCGCACGCAAGCATCTCTGGCCGCGACTGCTTGAGGAAAACGGACTGCAACGAAGTGACATCAAACTGGGGAAGACAGCACTGGTGCGTTTGGTGGATGAATACACCCGTGAGCCGGGTGTACGGCGGCTGGAACAGTTACTGAAAAAGATCCAGCGCAAGGCAGCTATACAATTTGTACGGGAAGAAATATCCCCGCCTGTTCGTATTGGTGCGAGAAATCTGGACGCATACGTCGGCAAACCGCGTTTTCGGGGAGAACACCTCCGCCAGGGTGTGGGACTGGCAACGGGGCTGGCATGGACGGCAATGGGCGGAGTCACGCTTATGCTGGAAGCCACGGTGACGCACCATGACAGACGGGGGCTGAAACTGACCGGTCAGCTGGGCAAGGTCATGCAGGAATCGGCGGAAATTGCTTATTCCTATATTACCGCCAATCTTGCCAGCTTTGGTGCACCGGCTGATTTCTTCGATAAGACTTTTGTTCATTTGCATGTGCCGGAGGGGGCAGTGCCGAAGGACGGTCCCTCCGCCGGTATTACCATGGCTACGGCTTTACTATCACTGGCACTGAATAAAGTGCCGGAGCCCTGCGCCATGACCGGAGAAATGACGTTGACCGGTGATGTGCTGCCCATTGGCGGTGAACGTGAAAAATTACTGGCAGCCAAACGGCTTGGTATTTCAGAGGTCATTCTACCGGCTGCCAACCAGGTGGATGTTGAAGAGTTACCGGAATCGGTACCTCAGGATATTGGTATTCATTATGTCAGTCACTTTAACGATGTGGTACGCCTGCTTTTCGGTCTGCGTGTACGTCCGGGCTAGTCGGACACATACACTCCATTCCGGCTTTTCCTTGTACAGATAGTATCCATTCGCGTAAAATGTTCCTTTATGTTTAAGGATTTGCTGGAATTTATGCGGAGAAGACAGGATCGGCATGTGCGTGACAATGCTGATTATCGCTGGGAGGCACTGGCATTTACGCTTAATATAGCGGTTCCGACTGTCCTTTTTTTTAGTCTCATTAATTATTTTTCCGGTCATCAATGGCTGGGCCTGATGGAGCTGGCAGTGGGGCTGATTCTGATGCCGATTCTTCTGATTCGGAGAAAGAAACATCTTCTTCCTGTATTCGAAACGCTGCTGATGGTCTGCGCCACGTTACTTTTTGCCAGTCTGTGGATTGAGGGAGGCATTGCCAAGACCGGTATCTACTGGGTGTTTGTCTATCCCTTTGCTGCTTTCTACATCACGGGTTTACGAGCCGGCTGGATGTGGACGGGAGGATTTATTGCTGTACTTCTGGCCGGGTTTTGGGCGCGACTGGAAGGGCTGCTGGTTTTGCCCTACAACAATGATGAGCTGTTTAATTTTGGCTGTGCATTTGTGTTTTACGTCATGATGGCCGGTATTTCTGAATATTTGCGTGAATACTGGCAGGAAGAGCTGATAGCCTTGAATAACCGTCTGTCACAGGAGGCGGAAGATCGCAGGGAAGCACAGGAAGCGCGTATGCAGGCTGAGGCGCAATTGCTGCACGATGATAAACTGAAGAGTCTGGGCATGCTGGCTGGTGGAATAGCGCATGACTTCAATCACCTGCTTGGCGTAATGATGAGCAGTGCGGAAATGACACGTATGGAGGCCAGGCCGGCGAGCAAGCTGGCGCACAACATGATACAGATCGAGGAATCGTGCAAACGGGCAGCGGAGCTTTGCACACAGCTCTCTTTCTTTGCGGGCAGAAATAAAATTAACTTGCATAATGTCAGTCTTAATGATATCGCCAGGGAGAGTACAGCCCTGCTACGCTCCGGAACAGATCAGAACGCACAGATCAAGTTGCATCTTGCCCCGGGTATTCCTGTGGTCAGGGTGGATGTGCCGCAATTACATCAGGCTATTGGCAGCCTGATACGCAATGCATCGGAGGCCATTGATGCAGGTCGGGATGAAGGGGAAGGTATCATTACCCTGACAACCGGTACAATGCGGGCGGATCGTTATTATCTGGATGCAAGTCTTGCATACGAGGCATTACCCGAGGGGAATTATGTGTTTATCGAAGTCTCTGATACCGGGTGCGGCATGAATGCGGAAATGATGAGTCATATCTTTGACCCCTTCTTTACCGCCCGGAAACATGGGCGCGGCATGGGACTGTCCGTAGTGTTGGGCGTGATGCGGGGGCATCAGGGCGCCATTCATGTGGAGAGCGAGGAGGGGACGGGCAGCCGGTTCCGCATATTGTTGCCTCCGGCGGAAGCAAAACAGGTGACGCCCGCTTTCCCGGTGGAGAACTGGCGGGGCGCCGGTCTTGTTCTGGTGGTGGATGGCGATGATCTGGTGCGAAAGCTGAGTTGTCACATGCTTAAAAAAATTGGTTTTGAAACCATGGCTGTCAGCGATGGGAAACAGGCTATTGCATCCTTTAAGGAAAAGGCGGATAAACTGGTGGCAGTTATTCTGGGTTACAGCATTCCGGATATGAATGGTGGAAAGGTTTTTCTGACATTGCATGATGTCCGGGCCAGTGTGCCCGTTATTCTTTGCAGTTCTTTTACCCGACAGGACGTACTGGACCGCTTCCGTGCCCAGGGGGTTGCCGGTTTTTTACACAAGCCATTTTCCCATGTGCAGCTACAGGCTGTATTGCGTGATGTACTGAAGAAGTCATGACACGCATTTCGGCGATATCGCAACGAGCCAGTCGGGTACAGGCTCTGGTTTCCGGATTGCAGCGGCGATTTGTAACGGGACTGGAGAAACTTGCGCAGTCAGGAGGTAGCGCACAACGTTTTATGCCGGTTGAGTGGTTTCGTGATAACGGTTTGCATGGTGGTGG
The DNA here is from genome assembly GCA_964548425.1 of uncultured Zetaproteobacteria bacterium. Classification (GTDB taxonomy): domain Bacteria; phylum Pseudomonadota; class Zetaproteobacteria; order Mariprofundales; family Mariprofundaceae; genus JAUZQZ01. The sequence goes on from CAZJRL010000013.1 coordinate 19,920, forward strand.
CTTCCGCTATGAAACGGCAGATGGCGATATGTTCAGCCGTGGATCGGTTAATGTCTCACAGGTGCATTATGATGATGATCCGGCCAGACAACCGGGCTCGGCTACAGCGATTTCAACGATTATCCATCCATACAATCCGTATGCACCGTCCGTTCATATGCATATCAGCAGGACAGAAATGAAGGGGGGTGCAGGTTACTGGCGTATCATGGCTGATCTTAACCCTGCCATTGACGATACGGCAGCAACGAAAGATTTTTTTACTGCCCTGAAACAGGCGGCACCGAAGCAGTTTGTAACGGCAAAGGCGCAGGGTGAGCGCTATTTCTTCATTCCGGCACTTGGCCGTCATCGTGGTGTCGCGCACTTCTATCTGGAAAGTTACAATTCGGGAGACGCGGAGGATGATTTCTCCCTGGCTCAACATGTCGGCGAAGTAGTGGTTGATACTTATCTTGCGATTCTGAAGCATATCCTGAAGGAATCGCCGCAGATAACCGTGGAGGCTGAACAGCAGCAGCTTGCCTATCATACGCTGTATTTCTTTCAGGTGCTGACACTGGATCGTGGTACCACTACAGGGCTTCTGGTACACAATCAGAATGATGCCGGCATTCTGGGTTCGCTGCCAGCGCGGGTGGACAGAGATTTACTCCATTCGTGGGTTGCACGATTGCCTGCACCGCAGGGTGATTTACTGGAGGCACTCATTGCCGCCTTGCCGGAAGGTTCACCCGGCCTGATTGACGAAGCGGTGAAAAAGAAACTGGCAAACATCGTGCGGGGTCATTACACGGCTCACCCGGAAGCCATCGCCATGCAGGCTTCCGGTGATATCTCTCCGCCTACGGTTCGCAATCACAGCTGAGTATCCCGAAAAACAACTTTATTTAAGACAGGCAAGGATTAAGCCAATAGCGTAGTATTTTCCCATGCCAATCATGACACTTAACCATATCACCAAGGCTTTCGGGCCGCGGGTACTGCTTGACGATGTCTCGCTCACCATCGGGCGTGGCGTGCGTCTTGGCCTGATTGGCCGCAATGGTGAGGGTAAATCCACGCTACTGAAAATTATGGCCGGTCAGATGGAGACGGATGCCGGAGATATCACGTTGCGTGGCGGCACGTGCGTCGCCTGTCTGCCACAGGCGCCACATTTCAGGGCCGGGCAGAGCGTATTCCATATCGTAGCCGGGGGTCTGGGTGATGTGGCCCGGGCGCTGGAGGATTATCACGCGGCTTTGCAGGCACTGGATGAGGATACATCAGCGCGGGCGCTCGACAGGCTGGATCGTTTGCAGGAAAAACTGGAGCGCATCGGGGCATGGCAATTTCATTCGCGCATTGAAACGGCAATTTCAAAACTCGGACTGGAAGCGGAGCGTGATGCCGGCGAACTCTCCGGAGGCTGGTTGCGCCGGGTGGCGCTGGCCCGCGCCGTGGTAGCCGAGCCGGATGTATTGCTGCTCGATGAGCCGACCAACCATCTCGATGTGGCATCCATTGAATGGCTGGAAGATTTTGTTGCCTCCTTTCCCGGCGCTGTGGTGTTTGTTACCCATGACCGCTATTTCCTCGATGCAGTGGCTGAGGAAATCATCGAACTGGATCGCGGGCATTTAACACATTTTACCTGTA
>CAZJRL010000014.1:0-20903 GCA_964548425.1 uncultured Zetaproteobacteria bacterium
GCAAAAGCTGGATGTATCCAACGTTGCGCAGCTTACCCTTCTTGCCATCCGACATGGCCTGATAAATGCGTAATTGTTTAATCTTTTTCTGGCCGGATCAGGTTAAGGCTGAATCACGCCGTGACGGATAGCGATACGCGCCAGTTCAGCGACATTATTGCAGCCCAGCTTCTCCATAATGCGCGTACGATGCGTACCCACTGTCTTGGGACTTAAATGTAATGTATCGGAGATCGCCTGAACACTCTTGCCATCCGCAAGCATGTGGAATATTTCGAATTCGCGCCGTGTCAGACCATCCAGACCCTTACCCCTGTTGGCATGGTGCAGAGCCATCTTCTGCGCCACACGATTCTCGATAAAGACCTCACCGCCGACCACAGTCCTGATTGCCTCAAGAATTATTTTTGGCTGCGCACCCTTGGTCAGAAACCCGCGCGCACCGGCCTCCATGGCCTTGATCGCCATCAACTCGTCGTCATACATGCTGAATACCAGCACCCTGGCCTCCGGCTCGCGCTGAATCAGGCGATACAGCATGGAAAGCCCGCCCTCGCCGGGCATGGCGAGATCAAGAATCACCACATCCGGACAGTGCTCGAAATAATGCCTGTAGCCTTCCTCACCCGAGGAGGATTCTACACTCACGCGCATATCCGGATTACATTCTATCAACATACGGAGTCCTTCCCGAACCACCGCATGATCATCTATCAGATGAACACAAACCATATTATCGATCTCACACTCCTTCGATATGTAAAGAGTTTCCTGCACCCGCATGAATTTTTAATGAATTGTAGGTAGAATTCAGGTATACTACTATTGGCAGAAGCCTTATATGGAGTCAGTATTTTCCGTATATTCTCCCTGTTCATCCATCAGTGAGTGGCAAGGACATGTGGAACACCAACTGCGCACCTTTTCCCGGCGCTGACTTCACTCGCATACTACCACCCAATAATTTCATCCGCTCACGCATACCTGACAAGCCGATGCCGTCTGTCTGAGCGGAAGGATCAAAGCCACAACCGTTATCCCGAGAAGGGTGATGCCTGTGGCACAGGCGCCCCATACCTGGAAATCACTCTTGCCCGCGGCCGCGAGCAGCGCTGTGGCCGGCACGAAGGATATAATACGCCACCTCGGCTGCACGACGGACTGCGGCAACCCGTTAAACGATACCGGATACAATGTCTCGAAGGTAAACTGCCCTTCAACCCCCGTGGACTGGCCTTTCCCCTCGTTAGAAATGTGCCCCCAGTCCCCGAGCTGGTGCCGCGACATGACTTCATCCTTATTCCGCAACACGCGCAACTGGCTTGTATGGCGGTCAAACCAGTAAGTGGAACCGGCATTGAGCAGCAGATGCTCACCCTCGAGCACCGTTTCAGGCAACTCACGCTGCATGATATTAATGCCGAGTATGTTGATAACCAGGACAGCATTGTTGAGTCCATTATCGCCCATAATGGGCGTGGCAACCCGGACCATGGCTTTATATGGACGTTCCACCTGCCCGTGTTCCATATTTAGATCGAACGGAGACACGTATTGCGGAGCTTTTCTTTTTTGCTATGCATAGCTACCAGTATAGCATCCTTTCCATACCATCAGACGGTGCCACAAAGCTTTCGCAGCTATCCCCGGTCATGATAGCTTCGCCCGGTATCGACACGAACATTGCCGCTCATCACAGAGGGCGCGGGGATCACAGATAAATGATAAAACCCGTGAATAATAAAGAACCGGAACAGGAGCACGATGAACAAACAGACACTCCCTGCGTCATCAGGCACATTGCAGCGTCTTCTGGACGAACGCATCCTGATTCTCGATGGCGCCATGGGTACGATGATTCAGCGCCACGGCCTCTCCGAAAATGATTACCGCGGCAAGCGTTTTAAGGACTGGAAACAGGAACTCAAGGGCAACAATGATCTGCTAAGCCTGACGCAGCCGGATATCATTCGCCATATCCATGCCGCCTATCTCGATGCCGGAGCGGATATCATTGAAACCAACACATTCAATTCCAATGCAGCTTCCATGTCCGATTATGGCATGGAGAAATTTGTTTATGAATTAAATATGGAGGGTGCAAAGCTGGCGCGCGAAGCCTGCGATGCGGTGATAACCCGTGAAAAACATCGGTTCGTTGCCGGTGTTCTGGGACCAACTTCCCGCACCTGCTCCATTTCACCGGATGTGAACGATCCGGGTTTCCGCAATATCACCTTTGATAAACTGGTAGAAACGTATACCGAAGCCACAAAGGGGCTGGTGGATGGCGGCGCGGACATCATCCTGATTGAAACAGTGTTCGATACGCTCAATGCCAAGGCTGCCGTCTTTGCCGTCAAATCATATTTTGAAGATGCTGGAGCCGAACTTCCGATTATGATTTCCGGCACCATCACCGATGCCTCTGGCCGCACGCTCTCCGGACAGACAGCCACGGCCTTTTATGATTCTCTAGCGCATGCCGAACCGCTTTCCTTTGGCCTGAACTGTGCTTTGGGCGCGGCGGAACTACGGCAGTATATCGAGGAACTTTCGAACATCGCCCCCTGCCATATCAATGCCCACCCCAATGCCGGATTACCCAATGCCTTCGGCGGCTATGACGAAACGCCGGAAGCTATGGCCGCGGAAATCAGGGAATGGGCCGAATCCGGCTTTTTGAACATCATCGGCGGTTGCTGCGGCACCACGCCGGAGCACATCAAAGCCATGGCTGAAGCCGTGGCAGGTATTGCGCCGCGCAAAGCACCCGACTTTCCCGCCGAATGCCGGTTGGCAGGCCTTGAACCGCTGCATATCGGCGCGGATTCGCTGTTCGTTAATGTCGGTGAACGCGCCAATGTCACCGGTTCCGCCCGTTTCAAGCGATTGATTATGAGCGATAATTATGCCACGGCGCTGGATGTCTGCCGCGAGCAGGTGGAAAACGGCGCCCAGATGATTGATGTCAATATGGATGAAGCCATGCTCGACGGCGTGGCCGCCATGCGTACCTTTCTCAATCTGATTGCCAGTGAACCGGATATTTCCAGGGTGCCGGTGATGCTCGATTCCTCCAAATGGGAGATTATCGAGGAAGGTCTGAAATGCATTCAGGGCAAGGGCGTGGTCAACTCTATTTCACTCAAGGAAGGTGAGAAGTTATTTATCGAACGCGCCGAACTGCTGCGAAAATACGGGGCGGCGGTCATCGTCATGGCGTTTGACGAAGATGGGCAGGCGGATACGTATGAGCGCAAGATTGGCATTTGTGAACGCAGCTACAAAGTCCTGACGGATCAATGCGGCTTTCCACCAGAGGACATCATCTTCGATCCCAACATCTTCGCCATAGCCACCGGAATTTCCGAACACAACAATTATGCCGTTGATTTCATTGAGGCTACCGGCTGGATTAAAAAGAACCTGCCGCATGCGCTCATTTCCGGCGGCGTATCGAATGTATCCTTCTCTTTCCGGGGCAACAATCCGGTGCGCGAAGCCATCCATTCCGTATTTTTATACCATGCCATCAAACAGGGTATGGACATGGGCATCGTCAATGCCGGGCAACTGGCCGTATACGATGATTTACCCGCTGAACTGCGGGATACAGTGGAAGATGTCGTCCTGAACCGCTCTCCCGATGCCACGGAAAAGCTGCTGGATATTGCAGACAAGTATCGCGGTGACGGCACACAGGTGAAGAAGGCCGATGATGAATGGCGTAAACTGCCGGTAGCGAAAAGACTGGAGCATGCGCTGGTCAAGGGTATTGACGCATGGGTCGAGGGTGACACCGAAGAGGCGCGCTTGCAGTTTGACAAGCCTATCGAGGTCATCGAGGGACCGCTGATGGACGGCATGAACGTGGTCGGCGACCTGTTTGGTGCGGGAAAAATGTTCCTGCCGCAGGTCGTTAAATCGGCACGCGTGATGAAGAAAGCTGTAGCCTGGCTGATGCCCTATATTGAAATCGGAAAGGTAGCGGGTAAAAGCTCATCCAACGGCAAGGTGCTGATGGCCACGGTCAAGGGAGATGTCCATGACATCGGCAAGAATATCGTTGGCGTGGTACTGCAATGCAACAATTTCGAGGTCATTGACCTTGGTGTCATGGTGCCGGCCAACACCATTCTGGGAGAAGCGAAAAAACACGATGTGGACATCATCGGCTTGTCCGGTCTGATTACCCCCAGTCTCGATGAAATGGTTCACATCGCCAAAGAGATGACCCGTCTGGACTATCATCTTCCAATCATGCTCGGGGGCGCCACCACATCCAAGGCACATACGGCGGTCAAGATCGAACCGGAGTACGCACATCCGGTTATCTGGGTAAAGGATGCCTCGCGCGCCGTCGGCGTGGCGCAGAATCTGGTCTCCGCAGCCAACCGTGATGCATTCGTCAACAAAACCCGTGAGGAATATAGCGCGGTGCGTGACCGCTACCTTGGCCGCCAGAAGCAAACGAACTGGCTCACACTAAGCGAAGCACGCGCCAATGGCGTAAAACTGGATACAGCCACGCTGCCCCCTGCCCCGCAACAACCGGGCGTGCATGTACTGAAGAATATTCCCGTCCCGGATATCCGGGCATTTATTGACTGGACGCCATTCTTCAGTGCATGGGAATTAAACGGCGCCTATCCGCGTATTCTGAACGACCCGCACAAGGGCAAGGAAGCGAAAAAGATATTTGATGAGGCGCAAGTCTGGCTGGACAAAATCATTGCGGAAGACTGGTTTACCGCCAACGCTGTATGTGGCCTGTTTCCTGCTACCTCAACCGATGATGACAGTGTGGTTGTTTACGGAGATGAAACCCGTGCGAAGGAATCTGCCCGCTTCCATTTTCTGCGCCAGCAACAGGATAAAAAAGATACGCGCGCCAACCTGTGTCTGGCCGACTTTATTGCCGGAAATAACCATGATTATATCGGTGCATTTGCCGTCGGCATTTTCGGTGCGGAAGAAAAGGCCAGAGCATTCAAAGCAGAGCATGATGATTACGCCGCCATCATGGTGAAGGTGCTGGCTGACCGCCTGGCCGAAGCGCTGGCTGAAATGCTGCATCGTGATGTGCGCATGAACTACTGGGGCTATGCCGTCGATGAAAACCTGGGCCATGATGACCTGACGCGTGAGAAATATCAGGGTATCCGTCCGGCCGCCGGTTATCCCGCCTGTCCCGAGCATACGGAAAAAGGTACACTGTGGAAGCTGCTGGATGTGAAAAAGAACATCGGCATGGGGCTCACCGAATCCTATGCCATGACCCCGCCATCCGCAGTCTCCGGCCTCTATTTTGCCAATGCCGAAGCACGTTACTTCACTGTCGGAAAAATCAACAGGGATCAGGTTGAAGATTATGCCAGACGCAAAGGGATGAGCATGGAGGAAGCCGAAAAATGGCTGGCGCCCGTACTGGGATATTAACCTGCACTATTCATGAATAGTGCAGGTTAATATCTTTCACCACAGAGGGCACAGAGAGAAACAAAACCTGATCTTTTCCCTTGTTCGATTTTCTCTGTGCTCTCTGTGACCTCTGTGGTTCACAGCTTGTTTGGTTCCGGCTTTGATAATCTACTCGTCATACCCCCGTAAATACAAAATCAAGTGCAGCAATGATTTTGTCACGGTGGCTTGCAACATTGCATACAGCTTCACCGAGTATTTTCATCGAAATGCCTGCCAGTTCCGCAGTAGAAAGTACTAACTTCTCACCGTTGATTTCAAGCACAGGATGTAAGTGCCGGACAGGTTTTGGCATTGAATCCAGTGTATACAGGGGAACCACCACTCTTGTTGCCAACACGTCCAACAACTCAGCCTGCACATCCAGCAGATATGGAATGTAGCTGCTCGTTTCGGGGTTGCGATTCAAATAAACATCAAACTGAGCCATCAGAATCGCCGCAAACCGTCGCTAAACACCCCCTGTTCTTCCACTCGCCTGTTATAGGCATTGACAGCATCACGGTTATCCTTTCGCCACACTTCCCTCTGCTTCTCCCCAAGTATTTCAACAAGAGATTTCTCAAGTGTTCGAGAAAGATTGATATGCATGGCCCTTGCCTGCTTAATCAGATTCTTGTCAACAGCCTCCAGATCTTTGAGGATGGCCTTATAATTGACCGGTTCAGATTCGCGCACTTCAAATACCACAGGCGCCTTCCGATCTTCCAATAGCGCATGACGCACTGCCTCATTGACCAGATCAGACACCGGACGATGAGCCTCTGCCGCTCTCATACGAAGAGCCTTATGGATGCCCTCATCGAAATAAACCGTTACTCGTTTGCTTGCTGATCGTGTCATATCGCGCCTCATAGCGGATATTTTAACACTTTAACGTTTTAACGTCAAAAACGCTTCTTCGCAAACTTACTACCGGGAATGTTTATATTTTACTTTGCGCAACTCTGCGTACTTTGCCTGCCTGTGCGTTGCACGCAGACAGGCGGTAAAGGTTTTTCGTTTAGTTCCCCAACAGACCTTTCAGGGCGCCGCCAACCTTTCCACTCACATTCCCGGCAGCGCCACCAATGGTATTCCCCAGGTTTCCGCCAATTTTACCGACCTTGCCCAGGGCACCTTTTTTGAACAAATCCGCGGATTTCCCCAGATATTGACGCACGCCAAGTTTGGCAACCGAACCCCTGACGCCCTTCACCAAATATTTACCCAGAATCCTCGCCACTTCGGCAGCCGTTGCTCCTCCACTCTTCCGCCCAACATCGGTAAGCTGTATACGGGGAATATTCACATGCTGCACCATCCCGCCAAGGGCCGCGATTCTCACACTGGCCTTGCCGTCCTCAATCACCAGTTTGCGGATAATCATCTTCAACGGCTCACCCTGATCACCTTTATCACCCTTGTCCGCACTTCCCGAAACGCCTCCGGCCCCGGCCAGGTTCTTCTTCAGCACATCTACATTAGAGACTCCGGATTTATTGATTTCATAAAAAATTGCCGGAGAACGAATCGTGACTTTCTCGATGATGATGGGATTCTTCATTACGGTATCCGCATCGATCTTCGTGCTGATCATGCCCAGTTTGAAGATATCGGGATCACTGAACCCTTTGGGATTTGCCACATTCAGGCCGCGAATAGCACCCTCACCGGTTTTCACCTTGATTTTCACATCATGAACGCTCACCTGCGTGCGGGTAGCCTCTGAACCATAGGTTTCAATTGCACTTTTTACGATGCCATTCAGTGACGATAGAACCAGGGCGAATATGCCGACAGTAATCACAAGCAATGCTGCTGCACCAATAAGTATTTTTTTCATTTTGCATCTCCCTAACGATCATCTCGCTTGCGCCGCCCCGCATGATGAAAGGCGCCTTTCATGTTCAGGATGGGCCTCACACGGAGACATGCAATCCCGCGAAGACGGGGCGAAGACACAAAGAAAAACGTATGTATTTCTTGTTTATTCGCTTTTGTCTCCGTGCCTTCGCATCTCCGTGTGAAAATAATAGATCATACTTTGTTCACTTTACCAGGAAACCATACAGATGGCTGCTGAGTAGTGACTTACCCCGCTTCGCGGCGACCAAGAGGAGAATAACACTCATTTACCGCAGAGTACGCAGAGGATCGCAGAGTAAATCAAGATCAAAATCTCTTTAATTTTTGATTATTTATGGCTTTTCCTCTGCGTAACTCTGCGTCCTCTGCGGTGAATGCTTTTGAATCTGTTATTCAGATAAATCTTACCTATGAATTAAGACTCTCCACGGATCTCTCAATTCGCCCTATGGCATCTTCCAGAGTGTCCTGGGAAACCGCATAGGAGAAACGTATATGACCGGGGCTGCCGAAGGCCGTGCCGGGCACCAGCGCCACACCGGTTTTTTCCAGCAGCCATTCACAGATGGCCACATCATCAGTGAGCACGGTTCCATTTGAAATTTGCTTGCCTATCCAGCCGGAAACAGACGGGAAAACATAGAATGCACCATCCGGTTTGATACAGTGCATGCCGGGAATAGCATTGATGGCATCCACCAGCCACTCGCGCCGTGCCTGATAGGTATGCACCATTTCCTGCAGCGCATCTGTGGGCCCGGTAAGGGCCGCCAACGCGGCCTTCTGCGAGATAGATGACGGGTTGGAGGTGCTCTGCCCCTGAATCTTGGCCATAGCCTTGATGAGGTGTCTTGGCCCGGCGCAGAAACCGATGCGCCAGCCGGTCATGCAATAGGCCTTGGAAACACCGTTTAAGGTGATAGTTCGATCCTTCAAATCCGGGTTCACCTGTGCGAAAGTGGCGAATTCCTTTCCGTCAAAGAGAATCTTTTCGTACATATCGTCGGTAGCCACCGCAACAGCGGGATGCTGGCGAATCACTTCACCCAATGCAGCCAGGTCGTCATGCGTATAGGCCATACCGGTCGGATTAGACGGTGAGTTGAGAATCAACAACCGTGTATTGGCGGTGATTGCCATTTTCAACTGCTCCGCCGTAAGCTTGAAGTCATTCTCAGCCACTGTATTCACAATCACCGGCGAACCTTCAGCCAGCAGCACCATATCCGGATAGGACACCCAGTAGGGTGCAGGGATAATAACTTCATCTTTTGCATTAAGCATTGCCTGCAACATATTATAGATACACTGCTTTCCGCCGGTTGAAACAAGAATATCGGCAGCCTCGTAATCAAGATCATTGTCTCGCCTGAATTTTTCGGCAATCACTTGTCGCAGCTCCGTAATGCCGGACACGGCCGTATAACGGGTAAAACCTTCATCAATAGCTTTTTTTCCGGCTTCGCATGCAGCTTTTGGCGTGTCGAAATCCGGTTCGCCGACCGATAATGAAATAATGTCGCGGCCCGCGGCCCGCAGTTCGGCAGCTTTGGCGGTCATGGCCAGTGTGGCCGATGGCTGTACTTGTTGAATACGATTCGATAATTTGATCATGGCGGTGATGCTGCCAGAAAGTTGGCATATCTGTAACTACTCAGCACCCCCATGTTTTTTTCATCCGTCTCCGCTACCATGCGCTAACTTTAACGATCCTTGGAGTACTTGGGGCCTGTTAATGCTAATTCTGGCCGAAGCGCTGTTGCCCCAAATGAGGTCAGTCAAGGCGTGAGGAGAAAAATTTGGTAAGTCCAGATAAACGTCGAGCAACGATGGATGGCTTCATTTGGCGCCCAGCCCCGCGGGACGGGGCATTTTTGCGCTCTACTGCGTTATTTTTCACTGGTGTACATCAAGTACACTACGCTCAAAATGCCTTGCATAGCCGCAAAAATGGCCGCGTCGCTGCGGCCGGAATTGGCATTAACAGGCCCCACATTGACCGATAACATCCGCGAAATCCCCTACAATTATACCTCCTATTCCGATCGGGAGATTGTGCTGCGTTTCCTTGGCCGGGAAGCCTGGGATGACCTGAACATTCTGCGCGGGCAGCGCAAAACGGGGAGGAGCGCACGCAAGCTGTTTGAAATTCTGGGTGACGTGTGGGTGGTGTCGCGCAATGCCTTCCTCAGAGAGGGGTTGCTGAAAGAAAAAAAGCGCCTGCGTGCCATGCAGATGCTGCATGCGGACCGGCTGGCACGCATCGAAGCCGCCGCCGGGGATCATGCGCGAGTGTTGCACATTGTAACCTGCACCCGCGGCATGCTGGAGAGCTTTAACAACTGGTTTGTTGACATACCGAAACAGCGCAAACAGGCGATGAAAACCTTTGCCCGTTATACCCACCGCAATAATATTCATTTTGATGCATACACGCTGACGCACCATGCCACGGATGCCACCGACTGGCGGCAGGAATATCCCTTCTGCGTGATTACGCCGGATTCACCGGAAGAGATTTCAGGGCTGGTCACGGCAGCGCGCGAACTGGGCATGACGGTCATTCCACGTGGTGGCGGTACCGGCCTGTGCGGCGGCTCCGTACCCCTGCACGCCGATACGGTGATGATTAACGTCGAAAAGCTGGATGCTATCGGACCGGTTAAAATGTGCGATATTGGCAATAAAGGCCAGGTGCAAACGATCACTGCTCAGGCAGGCGCGGTAACCGGCAAGGTCATGGAAGCATCCCGTCCTCACATTTTTGCTACCGATCCAACCAGCCTGTGGGCCTGCACCATCGGCGGCAATGTTGCCTCCAATGCGGGTGGTAAACATGCGCTCATCTGGGGCACCTGCGTGGATAATCTTCTTTCCTGGAAGATGGTAACGCCGGACGGGCGCTGGCTGGTGGTGACACGCATCCATCACAATATGGGCAAAATACCGGCGAATGAAGAGGTTCAATTCTCGCTTACCCGTTTTGAGGCGGATGGGGAAACTCCGCTGGATAATAAGGAAATACTGAGCATTCATGGTTCCGTCTTCCGCCGTAACGGGCTGGGCAAGGATGTAACGCGCAAGGCGCTGGGCGGATTGCCGGGCATCCAGAAAGAAGGTGTGGATGGATTCATTACCGAAGCAACATTTATCCTGCACGAACCGTACAAGTATACACAAACCGTATGTTGTGAATTTTTCGGTCAGGAGTTAACAGCGGCGACGCGCGCCATGGTACATATCAAGGAGCATGCAGACAGCGTTGATGGTGTATATCTGGAAGGACTCGAACATTTTGATGCAAAATATGTTAAAGCCATTGACTACACGAGCAAATCAACCCGCCGCGAGCGTCCGCGCGTGGTACTGCTCATTGATGTCTCCGGTAATAACAAACGTTCGGTAGCAAAAACATGTTCCGATATATGCCACATTGCATCAGACGGCAACGGCGAAGGATTCGTTGCCACTTCGGAAGCGGATCGCAGGCGCTTCTGGGATGATCGAGGACGCATGGCGGCGATTGCCAGACACACCCGCGCCTTCAAGCTCAATGAAGATGTCGTCATCCCGCTGGAACATTTGTCCGAATATAACGATTTTATTGAACGGCTGAATATTGAAAACTCGATTGCCAACAAGCTGGATATACTTGATGGCATCACCACTTACCTTCATCGGGTACTGGAGAAGATTAGCCATGATGATCCGCGGTTCCGCGATGAATTAATGATCGACAGTGGTGGATATCTCATTGAGAAAATACGCGCATGTCTGAAAATCATCAGCGAAACGCAACATCGCTGGCGTGCATATACGGACGGACTGGATGCTCCGGCAGCCAGTATGGAACATTCCCTGAACGGGATTGAACACGACCCCCGTGAAACGCTGTTCCGGGTGATTCAACGGGGAGACTTGCGTATTTCCTACCGCCGCGAAGTGGAAACGCCATTGATGGATTTATTGCGTGGCCACGATGTATTGCAGCAGGATATCCGTGATCAGCACCGGAAGGCTCTGTCCCGCCGTATTGTGATCGCGACGCACATGCATGCCGGAGATGGCAATGTACACACCAATGTGCCGGTCAACTCCAATGATTACCAGATGATGAAACAGGCCCATCATGCCGTGGAGCAGTTCATGGCCAGGGCCGTGGAGCTGGGCGGCGTTATTTCCGGCGAACACGGCATTGGCATCACCAAGCTGGCATACATGCAGCCGGAATATCTTGAGGAAATGGCTGCATACAAGAAAAAAACAGACCCGGACGGGGTGTTTAACCGTGGCAAGCTGCTCCCCGGAACCGACCTGACTTTCACCTATACGCCGAGCTTTAATTTGCTTGAAATGGAGTCCGTCATTCTTGAGGCCGCGGACCTGACGGCCTTGTCCGAGGAGATATCGCCCTGTCTGCGTTGCGGCAAGTGCAAACCGGTGTGCAATACGCATTTTCCGCGCACTTCCATGCTGTATTCCCCGCGCAACAAAATTCAGGCGGCCGGTGCCATTATCGAGGCCTTTTTATATGAATCCCAGACCGGAAGCGGCATTTCGTTTGAGCAGTTCGCGGGTTTGAGGGATGTGGCTGACCACTGCACCATTTGCCACAAATGCGAAGCGCCATGCCCGGTCAATATTGATTTCGGCATCGTCACTGAACGCATGCGTGCGATTTTGAAGGATAAGGGTCAGGCGCGATTCAACCTCATTTCGAAACTGTCATTACTGTTTCTGGTCGCCAGAAACCCGGATATGGTGCGCCTGATGCGCAAGACGGTGATCGGCTGGAGCTATACTGCCCATCGTCTCCTGCACCGGGTGGCAAAAACCGCGGGGCTTATCAGGAATGTTCCGGCGGCAAAGCGGAATATGTCAGGGATTCCGGCGCAGGTGATCAACTTCATCGAACGGCCCTTGCCCGAACTTCCCGTCACCACCGCACGCGCCATGCTTGGCATTGACGGACGCAACAGAAATGAAATCCCGGTCTTGCGCGATACCGCCAGGGCCAATGGCCGCGCTGTATTCTATTTTCCCGGTTGTGGCTCCGAACGGCTGTTTTCACAGGTTGGACTGGCAACGCAGGCCATGCTGTTTGACCTCGGGCTGAATGTAGTGCTTCCCCCTTCCTATTTATGCTGTGGTTATCCCTCCACGGCCAGCGGTGATCATCAAAAAGGTGATCAGATTACCTACGACAATCGCGTGCTGTTCCATCGCATTCGGACCGCACTTTCCTATCTGGATTTTGAAGCCGTCATTGTGTCCTGCGGCACCTGCTTTGATCAGTTGGAAAGATATCAGTTGGAACAGGTATTCCCGGAGGCGCCGCTGATGGATATTCACGAATACCTGATGACACAGAACGTATCCGTACCGGATATACAAGGTGTTCAATACATGTATCACGAGCCATGTCATACGCCTCTGAAACAGCATGGATCGGAAACGGTTATTCAGTCGTTATTGGCTACGCCTTCCGTGCAGTCCGCTGAATGTTGTGGCGAGGCGGGCACGCTGGCCGTGGCCCATCCCGCCATTGCCGGCAAGATTCGCGCCCGCAAGGAAGAAGAAATGGCCAAAGCAAGGACAAACCTGGCAGACGATATCCCGGTTAAAATTCTGACTTCCTGTCCATCCTGTTTACAGGGGTTGTCCCGGCTGGAGGATGAAGCGGATGTCAAGGCGGACTACATCGTTATCGAGCTTATCCGCCATCTGAAGGGTGAGGACTGGCAGAAACAATTTATTGAAACGGTCAAGCAAGGCGGTATCGAGCGCGTGTTGATGTGAATGATCAGCCGCCCCTCTCAGGATACGCATCGTTGCGGCTGTTACGATATCGTGTCCCGAGCCTGACGATTGTGGAAGTGTTGTTCAAAATGTAAAGTTCATAATTATGGATTATCGCACCACACGCACTACTCTGGTGCTTGGTATCATCACCGGTCTTGCCATGGCTCTGCGTTTGTTCACCGTGTGGAAAATGGGTGCACCGCCAGACAATGATGGGCTGGAATACCACAGTATCGCGATCCATCTACTTTCAGGCCTCGGTTATATTGATCAACACCAGTTCACTACGGCACGGAGTCCAGTCTATCCCGCTTTTCTGGCCGTGTTGTATGCGCTGTTTGGCATTCACTATCAGATTGCCCTGATTGCCCAGGCCGTGCTACAGGCAGGCATGGTCGTCCCGGTATTTTTTCTGGCCCGAGCCATAAGCGGCTCGCAGGCAACAGGTCTGCTGGCCGCATTGCTGTTTGCAATCAATCCTTCCTTTGAGATTGTCAGTCTTTTGTATACGGAAAATCTTCTGGTGATTCTGCTTATATTTTTCCTGTGGAGTGCATACGAAGCCTTGCGTTGCAAGGTTGGCTGGCTGTTACCTGCAATTATCGCCGGCCTGTGCGCGGGCGGACTTGGCCTGACCAAGCCGGAATTATCGCTGCTCACTCCCTTTATGCTGCTGCTGTGCCTGTTATGGCGGGCGGTGCGTGATCGCTGGAGGCAATGCGTAATCATGACCACGATAGCCATGATAATGGTTGGCGCATGGGAAGTAAGGAATTACAACGTACGGGAGCATATGGACAGAAGTCAATTATACACGTTAACTGAAGCGATCGTGTTTTCTTCCGTTTATCCCGCCCATACCGGCTCATGGTGGTGGACAGTCACCGACATGAGTAAGCTTGAAAATGAGCTGGCGCGGGCGACTCAATACCGGCACAAGCGCACACTCAGGGTGCTGGAGAATGAATTACGCGAGAAAATCAAACAATATCCGTTCGGTTATGTGAAATTGAGCATCTGCCGCGTACTCATTCTGTGGGTCTCCCCGCCGGTGGGAAGCAGTATGCTGGGACGGATATCCCCTGTGCTGAAATGGAGCGCTCTTGCCGGGCAGTGGTTGTTTGTCATGCTGGCTCTGGGCATGCTGATCCGGTCGCTGAAGACGCGGCCGGAATTACTTCCGTTTCTAGTTATTGCACTTTACTGGACCGGCGTTTACTCCCTGACCGGCGCGTGGCGCCGTTACGGGTATCCGCTGGTTGCGGAAGAATGCATACTGGCCGCATGGGCCTTGTGGTTGCAGTATTCCTGGTGGCGCCAGCGTAGAGGTGAAAGATTAAAAAGGAGGAAACCGTCTCAATCACAGGATGTATGAAAATGAAGGTCATGTTGTTCTATCCTCCTGGAAATATCCTTCAAAGGGGGGAGGATCGTTGCCAATCAAGTATTAGCGATTCTGCCGTACAGGCGGCACGGGCATGCAATGATCTGGGATATGCCGCCTCGATGCTCCAGGACAAGGGGTTTAGCGTATATCTGAAGGATTTTCAGAGTGAAGGCTTGTCATTTGAGACGCTCGCCACCGATTTCAGGGTATTCAATCCGGACGCTATTTTCCTGAGTGTCACCAATACTTCAATTTTTGCTGATCTTCAGTGCATCAAGACATTAAAAGAAATCAGGAATGATATCATCGTTATTCTGAAAGGCGCCCTGTTCTTCGATCCCGGCGATCAGGCGCTCAGCCAGCTGGGTTTATCGGAGGTTGATTACCTGATTGGTGGGGAGAGCGATTTCATTATCGCCGACCTGCTGCATTGCCATTTTCATCACCCGGCGGGGATTCCGAATATCAACGGCATCGCTTACAAACAGGGCAAGCAATGGATCAAGACGGATTTCAGCGTCTGGAAAACTGACCTGGACGGTTTGAAATTTCCTGACAGGTCCCTGATGAACAATGCACTTTATGTCAGACCGGATACTGGGGAGCCTTTGGCTACAATAACCACTTCGAGGGGTTGTCCGGCAAGCTGTATCTATTGCCTGACACCAAGGATTTCGGGTAAGAAACTAAGGCTCAGAAGCCCCGATAATATCTTCGCGGAACTACAGGAATGTTATAACAAGCATGGCATTCGTAACTTTTTCTTCAAATCGGACACCTTTACCATGGACAGGAGATGGGTAAAGACCTTGTGCGATTATATTGTCAGATCGGAACTGCACGGGAAAATTGCATGGGTCGCCAATTCAAGAGTCAATCCGATCGAGCAGGAAACATTGTATTATATGAAAGAGGCGGGCTGCTGGCTGGTTGCTTTTGGTTTCGAGTCCGGCAGCGAAGAATCGCTCAGAAAAATGAAGAAAGGAGCTACGGTCAAGGATAATCTGCGGGCCTGTGCATATGCCAAAAAGGCGGGGCTAAAGGTTCTGGGTTTCTTTTTAATCGGCTTGCCATGGGAAGGCATGCCACATTTACAGGCAACAAGGAAGCTCATGTTTGAGATGAATCCGGATTTTATCGAACTACATCTGGCGGTGCCCTATGAAGGAACTGCGTATTATGAAATGGCAATCGCCGAAGGATTGTTGCCATCCGGGCAGACAACGGTAGGCCGGGGGCATTTTTCCGACACGATCGGGACAAAATATTTGTCTGCAAGAGAGCTTGTCAGCTTTAAACAGAGAACCCTGCTGGCATTTTATCTGCGACCATCCTTCATCGTTAAAAAGATTGCCGAAGCACTGCTTGTTAACCCGCGCATACTGTTAAAATATGCCCTCTATGGCATCAGAATAGTGCGGGTAAATTTGTTTTCACCAATCATGAAGGCCGCTCGGGATCATTTACCTGGCGGTAGAGCCTCGGGCTAAATCATCGTTGCTTTGTTAGGGATGCTCTGAATAACTCCGATTTAATGAGACTGTCGCGCAAAACAGGCAAGTTCAAGGCAAAGATTGCAAGCAATAGCCTTGCTATTGCTCAAATCTTTAACGCAGGAATTTCTTGTTTTGCGTGCGGTATCGTAAATGATGAGTTGTTCAGGGCTTCCTTAGATGCTTAATGCGATTTACCTTTCTATACACCGTTTAAATCAGAGGTGAAATATGAAACAAAGCTTATACAGTAAATTTAAGTATATTGTAGCAGAAAAAATAAAGAAAAATCCATACAGCTGGTCACTCATCTGGAATATTCTGCCTTACATCGGTTTCCTCCTGCCTCACGATAAGAGTTATTTCGGATTCAGGCACCTCGTAACGCTGCCAACCGGGTTGTTCCTCGATGTGGGTGGAAACAATGGCATGACCGCGGCCGGTTTCAGAAAAATAAACTGTACATACGAGATCCTTTCCATCGAGCCGAACCCCTGTCATGAGCCCGCTTTACGCCGGCTGAAGAAAAGACTCACGCGGTTTGACTATCGGATACTGGCGGCCGGAGATGTGCGCTCCGAAATCGTCCTCTATACCCCGATCTATAAGAAAATCCCCCTTCATGCACACACATCGACCAGCCTCGAATATCTGAAAGTCTCGGTGGAACGAGACTTTTCTCCAAAAATTGTTGCCTCAATTACATATGATAAGCAGGCCGTCCCGGTTATCCCGCTTGACGAACTCGATCTCCAGCCCGCTATCGTAAAAATTGATGCGGAAGGCTACGACATGCACGTCCTGCAAGGCCTTCAGCAGACGATAGGCCGCTATCGCCCCTCTTTTCTGATTGAATATACGCCTAAATTGATGGGAGCATTCGAGTCTTTCTTTAGTAAGCGCCATTATGCTCTTTTTAGCTATGACCAGGCACGAGATGTTTTCCTTTTATTCGACAAGGCTCGGGAAGTCCGAACCTGGGAAACCAATGGCCTCCAGGTCAACATCTTCTGCATCCCGGAAGAAAAGGCTGGCGGCCTGCCCCGTTTATTGAATGCCGAACAAGGCATGAATCAAACCTTGGCATGAAACACAAGGTGGGGTAAATTGCTCGAATATATGGTTTGTTTGGCATTTAACGAAGGTGTTCGATGGCTAAAGCACTACTAATCAATCCTTCCTATTTCCGTACCTACGGCTCCAATGAAGGCGGCATCGCCTTTCCCGTCTATCCGATACTGAGCCTGGCCGTGATGGCCGGGGCCATCAAACAACGGGGCCATACCGTCCGTATCGTGGATTTATCCTATCGAAGGTATGACCCTGAACTGATTCGGAGCATCATTCGCGAAGAACGGCCTGATGTTGTAGGCATCACGGCGACGACACCGCTGGCCAATCAGATGCGGGATATTTCCTTTCTGGTGAAGGATGTCTCGAAGGATATCCTGACCATTGCCGGTGGAGCGCATCCTTCCGCCCTGCCGTTTGAAACCATGCGTGAATCAGATCTGGACATGCTGGCTTGCGGGGAAGCCGATTTCGTTGTGGCCGATCTTCTGGACGGCAGAAATCCCGCCGATATTCGGGGCCTTTACTGGCGCAAAAATGGAAAGGTTGTCATTAATCCGGTCGCCGAACTGATACATAATCTTGATGATCTTCCCATGCCCGCATGGGAGGAATATCCACAGGAGGGTAACAGCCGGGTCACCAAAATTATTGCCCGTCACAACCCGGTTACCACCATTGAATTTTCGCGCGGCTGCGTTTTTTCCTGTGACTTCTGTGGCAGCAAGAATACCATGGGTCTGGGCTATCGTAAGAAGTCCCCTGAACGTTGTGCCGATGAAATGGCCCGTGTGGAGGCGCTCGGCTTTCGTGAAGTTGTGCTTGTGGATGATATTTTTACCAGCGATAACAACTGGGCGGCCCAGGTGTGTGAGGCCTTCATTCGCAGAGGCACAAAGGTGGCCTGGACCTGCACTAATGGCATCCGCGTGGACAGTGCCAATATGGAGTTGTTCAATCTGATGAAACGGGCCGGTTGCTACCGGGTCTATTTCGGTTTTGAGAGTGGCAATGAAGAGGTGTTGAAGGCCTTCGGCAAAGGCGGCAAGGCCAGCCTGAAAAAAGGCATTGAGGCCGTTGACATGGCGCGGAAAGCGGGGCTGGAGCCCAATGGATTTTTTATGGTTGGCCTGACGGGAGACACCGAGGAAACCATGCAGGACACTATTGATTATGCCCGAAAAGTACGCCTTGAGACCATGAAATGCGGCATTACCGTTCCCTTTCCCGGTACCCCATCATTTAATAGTCTGCGCCAGGAAGGCCGCATCAAGACCTTGAACTGGGATGATTACACTGTCTACAATCAGGCTGAAACCTTTTATGATCACCCCACTCTGGCATGGGATACGATCAACCGGTACTTCAAAAAATTCTATCGCGAGGCCTATCTGAAAAATCCCGCCTACATACGACGGAGATTTGTCTACATGCTTAGAAACCACGAAATTTTCTGGAATGTATACTACACCGTGAAATTCTTTTTCATGCTATGGGGAAAGCCCAAGCCCGCGGATAAGGAGGCCTATGCTTATGAAGAAAAGTGGCGACCGCTGGATATCAGGCCGACCGGGCATATCCGAATCTATGAGGCACCCAAGGCACGCGGCGCCGTATCCAGGAAACGGGGTGCGGCGCGGCAAGGGTAAGGCCTCGCCGGTGAAAACGCGGATGCAAAGGAAATGCTCCCGACTCCATTTACCAGTACATAACAGTCATGCCTTTTTGTCTGGCTTCATGCGCCAGTCTGTGCGTGGGTGATACAGCCACGCCCTGATCCGCCCATGTCAACAGCGGCAGGTCTGAATGGTGGTCGGAATAGGCGATGATATGCCAGTGTTGACGTTTTTTACCAAAACAGCGCTCAAGGCGAACGCACTTCTCCGCACCATAGCAGTTTTTTCCGGATAGCCGGCCCGTCAGCCGTTCATTCGCATCCCATTCAACACAGGTGCAGATGAACTCGGGAAATCCCAGACGGTGGCTTAAGTCGTCTACATACAGGTCCGGACTGGCGCTGGTGAGGATGAGACGATATCCCTGCTCCTTATGCTCACGTATCTGCCGTAATGCCCGTGGGCGCAGTCCACGCCGTATGAGCCTCTCGTTGAATGTGGCTGTCCACGCCTGTAATGACTGCATCGAAACGCCACCGAGCACGGCGGTGAGGAAACGTTGCTTCAGCCAGGTGTTATCTTTCAGGCCCAGTTTGAAACGCAGTACGTCGAACGGCAGTCCCAGCATATGCCACCACCGTTTCGGATGGAGCAGCGCAAATCCTGTCAGGTATGCAAGATAGGTATCCCGTCTGCTGATGGTTCCGTCCAGATCAAAGATGGCGGCGATGCCGCGCCCGGCTTTCGTCATCCGTGGATATGGATGGTGGGCGCGAACATACGGTGGAGAAGCGGGACATCCACGAACATCAGGGCAATCATCAGTAGCAAGCAAAGTCCGGCATAGGCCGTGAAGGCATATTGCCTGTGCAGATGTTCGGGATACTGCGCGGGGCTATCCTCACGCAAACCGATGTGGATATACCAGGCGATAAAACCGGCCAGGAAGGGAATTGAGAGGATCAGTTCCATACGGTAGCGCAACAGGAAGATGCCGAAGAACAGGCCGAAGGCCACGGCGTAATAGGTGATGCTGACCAGCAGGCGTTCCTGGTTATAGTAGGCGAATGATTTGCGGTAGCCCACGGCGATTTCCGGATCGTTGATGCGCCGGTACTCAGCGAAGCGCTTCACCGCCATAAAAAAGGCGCCGATCATCCAGTAGGCCATGATTAACGAGCCCGGTGGTAACACCGTGGTTCCGGTGGCATACATGCCCAGCAGCAGGCGCAGCGGGTTATTAAAGGATTCGGACAGCACATCTATGTAGGGTATGTCCTTGCTGCGCAGAGGAGGAAGATTGTAAACACAGCCCATAATCCAGAGCAGTAGATTTAAAATGATAAACCACAAGCCCAGCGGCAGCGACAATAGCAGACCGATCAGGCCAAGCACGATCCATTCGATATAGGCTATCCGGACATTAACCAGGCCCGCGGGAATGGGACGCTGCCGCTTCACCGGATGAAGGGCATCCATGGGGGCATCAATAACCTCGTTGATTACGTAGTTGCTAGAGGCCACCAGTCCCACCGCAAGCAGGGCCACGGGAAGCCGCCATGCCAATGTTTCATGCCACAGCGCCGGCTGATCAAAAATAGCCAGCGCCACGCCGGGCAGCATGAATACATTCTTGAACCAGTGATCGAACCTGGCAATCTGGATGTAAGACTTCAGATGCAATTTTATCATCCTTGTCATGGGGCAATGCGGGAATGTTCGCTACCGCGAGTAGATTTGTCTACTACAGGGTAACTCGTAGAAAAAACTGTGGTGTATCTGAGCAGTCTTCATGGTAGTCTCGAGAGTTGGTTGGATACATTCCATGATCCCTGCAACGGCTATGCCGTGAAGGTGTGCGGCTTTCATGGAACTGGCGGTGATTCCGGGAGCTACGATGTAAGAGATATGCTGATCGGCTGTAACCACAATCTTAACTCACCGTCCTGTTTTTGGAGGCACTTTAATCATCAATAAGCCGGATTTTTACTGCTCTGTGTCCTTTGCGGTGAAAAAACGAGGATTGATCCAATGAAGAAAATAGTTCACTTTGCATTATTGACGGTCATATTGATATTGTCAGCCTGCGCTACCACGCCGCCGCACAATCTGAATAACAGTTGCTCCATCTTTCGTGAGAAATCCGACTGGTATGACGATGCCAAAGATTCATTTGATAAATGGGGGGTTCCGGTGCATGTC
>CAZJRL010000015.1:0-5096 GCA_964548425.1 uncultured Zetaproteobacteria bacterium
GAAAAAGCAGTTGGCCGCACGCACATAGCGCAAGTTCTCGATTCGCTTGACTATATGAAAAAAGTGCTCATCCCGCATGCGTGGGACTTTGTCACCAATAAGGTGACGACGCATTTTTTCATTACGCCCTTCAAATCAATAGCTTACACTCTGCACGCACTTCCAACTGTTTTTTCTAGGATAATACCGAGCTATGCCCGTATTGGTGAAATGGCGGGCATCAAATCCAAGAATGGCGAAGCTTCAGTTCTTCAGCAGTAAGCGGATAACAATAAACTTCCCCTGGCCATTGATGGCCTTTGAAAGAAGCGCTTCACCCAGTGCTCTGGCCTCGTCCCTGCTGGCAAACAGCATTACCGGTTGCCCGGCAGAGATATCAATTTCGGTATGAGCTCCGGCAATACCGATATAGTGCTGAAAGCCTGAACGGGCTAGCGGCTGGATATTCAAACGGAGAGGCGCTGCCGTTGAGGGCGGCTGTTTTGGTGAACTGGTGGTTCCCAACTCAGGCAAAACCTCTATTTGGGCCGGAGCGGTGATTCCAGCGGGGTGTGTGAGCCGTAGCCACGGGCTTAACGTAAGTCTGAACATATTGCTTTTTATCCACTTGCCCTGAATGGTAAAGCCGATGTCGATGGGATGAAGCATCAGGTCGGGAGTGTCGGGAACGCCATGCTGCTTCAGCCAGTTGCGAATATTATGACGAATCGGGCGAATGTTTCCAGCTTCAACCTTAATTCCGGCACCGGAATTAATCCATATTTTCCTGCTTGCTATAAGCCGGGTTTTGATTGTCTCGGGATTAGGTATGAACTTCCATCCCCCCGAGATCGCTTGTCCCTTTTCAGCCCACAATCGGGACTGGCCTGCTGACACAGACAGTATTTTCAGGCTTAACTCTGCTATGGGAGCGGGGGCATCGATTTTTTTTGTTTCTACAAGCGGGATGTGGTTGATACGCCGAGGAAATGTTTCCGTAGCTAATAGTGAGCCAGGAAGTAATACCATTGCCAACAGGGTATGAAATATACTGTTTGAAAGCGTGGATATTCCGCTCACTTTTCCTCCATATTTTTTTTACAGAAGCTATCGGCAAGTCCTTCACGAAGAATCTTGACACTTCCAGGAGCTTCGATGCCGAGCCGAACCTGAATGCCCTTAATGGCAAGAATCTTTATACGGATATTGTGTCCGATAGTGATGGTTTCCCCGATACCACGGGTTAGAATAAGCATAATACAGGCGCTATGATCGTTGTATCAGGCGGCCTGTTGCGCCAGGTCCGGTTGCCGCATCCAATGAAAGTGCAAATCAAGTTCGGAATCTCTTTGCACGGACTGTATGCCCAGCAAAGAGTCCGGATTGATGGCTACAGGTGCGCGTAAATTTGCCAGAACCCATTCAGGATCAGTAAACGGATTGAGTACAAGAAGCCAGAGAAGGTTGTTTTTATCCGCACATTGTAGGCATTGCTGCTGATCGGAGGTCAGTTTCGGTTGTTTTCCGAGTCGATGTTTATCCCATGGCGTGACCAGAAATGCTGCTTCAGGCTGATCAACAGACTGCATACAGATGATATCCCCATCCCCGGAATTTAGCATTACATAAGCACCAGTGCCCGGAAACCCTACCATGCCTTGCGGGAAATAAAGTATTTTCTCCTGTTCAACTTCCACGAATGCTTTCCACGTTTTTTCATCGTGCTTCATTTGTGACTCCTTGTAACCATGCCAGTGTATTGCCACGGGTCGCGGCGCAGTTTTCCTGTTGAATTTTTTCGTATATTTCCAGACGATGCACGGGGACTGATAGCGGAGCATCGATGCCTAAATGTACGCACGTGTGCCCTTCCACTCTAGCTACAACGATCCGGATATCCTTTCCGAGGCGAATACTTTGCCCGGTCTTTGTTCGCAGCACCATCATCTCAGGAAGTTGACCAGGCTCAGGCTGTTAAGGCGGGCTATTTGCGCATAGGCAGCTTGTAAAGCAGTTTGTGATTGTGAAAGACGGGTTGCCACTTTGGCAATATCCACCGCCTCATGTTTGTTAAGGCGTGTTTCCATTTGCACCTGCATGTCGAGAAACGTTTGTTCCCGTATCTCGGTGGAATGCACCTTGCCTCCAACCTCGGCAGTAAGTTCCGTCATGGCATTTCCTGCTGCATTAAGGGCGCCGATGGAACTCTGAATACCGCCTGCATTATTATTGCCGAGGGCCGTCTTGAAATTCTTTATTGCGGAAAAAGCCTGGGTAAAAGCAGTGTGATCCGCCCGGACATTGGAGATCATTGTTTGTGTGGAGGTAATCGCAACGACCCTGTCCTGCGTATTCCCGTTGTATGTTGCATTCCCGGATCCATCCAGACTGATGGCGGAAGATCCTGTGGCTGTTCCGGCAAACAGGGGTGAGCCTTCAAAATTTTGATTTGTCAGTGCCAGAAGCTGGCTCTGTAGCGTGGAGACTTCAACGGTGGCGGCAAGCCTTTCAGAGCTGCTCAGGGATGCATTTGCCTGTTGTATGGCAAGCACCTGCGCACGCTGGATTATGGGCAACATTTGCGACAGGGTGCTCTGGCTGGCGGAAAGCCGGAATTTGGCTGTATTTATTGCATTGAGGCTGGAGCGGATGCCTGCCTGTACATGGCGAATATCAAGCGATGTCTTGTAGCCAAGGCCATCCTGGCTTGGGCGGCTGAAACGTCGCCCGGAGCTTACCTGTTCGGTGCTGTTGGCCTCGATTTGCATTTGGTTCCGTACTCCCGCAAGCAAGGTATCATATATTTGCTGCGTGGTTACTCTCATCGGATCAGACCCAGGAGGGAATCAAGCATTTGATTGCTGGTCTGGATAACCTTGGCCGCTGCTTCATAAGCACGCTGAAACTGCATCATTTTGACCAGTTCCTCATCAACATTGACACCTGAAACTGATTGACGCTGTAGAGAAAGGGAACTGGCTTCAGCTTCCCGGTAGGAAACTTGCTGGTTAGCCACGTCAATATCCAGACCATAGGTGCTTGCCAGCGTAGCTGCACGTTGCACGGGACTGGCCGCGGTGCTTCCATCAATACTTACGGCCTTGTCACGCAGAGCCAGAATTGTCAAAGCTATGCTGTTACCCGCGGGCGCGACGGCGGAAGTCGTGCTGTCCGCGGCGGCGGTGGCAATGCGGTCAGCATCATTCAGGATTGCGTTATCTACGCTGAAATCCGCGGCTGAACCGCCATGGAAAAAGGTATTGATTTCGTAAGCGGCGAGGAAATTACTGGTATCGTTGGCAAACACGACGCGATTGGCGCCACCATTGATCGTCAGCTTTCCATTGCTGATGCTTGCTGTAACACCGTTGATCGCACTGACGGCGGTAGCGATGTCACTCAGCCTGGTTGTACCCGCAGTTACCGTGATGGATGTGCCGCCCGCACCCGGAGGATTGACTGGAACTCCCGCCGTATCCAGCACATGCACGGTGAAGGCGCCGGTCTTTATTTGATCAGCGAACGGAATGCCGGCATCAGCATTGACCGCAAGCGTAGCCCCGTTTGAGTCGGTAGCCGTCTGACCTGCTGTATACGATGTGACTGCTTTGGCGCCAGTGCCTCCGACGTGGAGCTGATTAACGGAAAAGATGAGATTCTTCGCCAGGCTGTCCAGCTTTTGTATGTAACTGGTCAATTGCTTGTCACGCAGGGTAACGAGTCCGCCCAGTTTGCCTCCCTGTTCCAGCCCGTGGGCAGCAAGTCCGGTATCGGTAAATTCAATGTTGCCAAACGAAGCGCCGCTGCCTGCCGCTCCAAGTTTCAAGTGCCGCGCCAGATCATTCTGGACAATCAGATCGCCGCCAGGCGTCTGTAAAAGTAGCCCTCCATCATGAGTGTCCACCTGTTGAACAGGAATCAATTTTGACAGTTCCATGATGGCGGCATCCCGTTGATCACGCAGGTCATTGGCGCTTCCGGTTAACTGGCCGACTGCCTCATGTGACTGAACACTCCGGTTGAGTACGGCGATTTTATCCAGAAGGCTGTTGACCTTGGTGGTAAGGGGAGTGATTTCCTGGTCGAAGGCCTTTTGACTGTCGATTAATTGTTGCCGCATGCCGGAAAGCCGTAATGCAATGTCCTGTGCGCGGGACTGTACATTCAGACGGGAAATAGGCTCTTCCGGTGTATTTGCCAGTTGTTGTTGGGCCTGAAAGAAATCGTCCAGCGTGGAAGTCAGGCCCGGTGCATCCAGATTTCCGAAGGCTGCTTCAACGCTGCTCAGCCCCTGTTGCAAGGTTTGTGCGAGGGAGGTGAGACTATTATTCTTTATCTGGGCGCGGGCCAGGATGGGATCCAGTGAGCGACGGATGTTGGCAATATTTACACCGCTTCCAAAATCACTACCGGCAATATGGTTCGGTATGGCGCTGACCAGTTCCGCAGTCTGCCGTGAATAACCCGGCGTATTCACATTTGCTATATTCTGCGAAATGGTATCAATTGCTTTCTGCTGGGATAGCAGGCTGCTTACACCGATATTAAGGCTTCTCAGGATCATAATATTCCGCCAGGTCCGTAGGTTCTTTTTAACTCCAGCAGGCCGGTATTGTGCAGTATACTCGATGTCACATCATAGGACGCCCGCAGGCGGAGGCTGTTCTCTTCATTGGACTTGTTCAGGTTTGTAAGACGCTGATACAAACTGCGCCTGAGCGCTTGCAGGTCGGGCGCCGTGTTCGGCAAATAAATATCAATGAAGGTTTCCAGGCTTAATTTATCAGGAACGTCATATTGCCGTATGATTTCATGGCACGCAGTTTCCAGATGCTGAAGTTCCTGCTGGCAGTCGTGCCGGAAAGCTGTTAGTTCTATGAGGGCTTCTATATCAAACAGATGTATGGCTTTTTGTTCGCTCAGTACCACATCTTCCAGACTCCGGCAGATGGCATCCATGCGTTGCAGCAAGTTCCGCAAGGTGTTCGCAGAGGAAAATTCAGCTACCAAGACCTTTCCGCCAGGGCATTGGCAACGATATGTGCAGCCAGCTTCTTTTCATCCATTTGGTAGTTGCCCTGCTCCAGGGCTGTCCGAATGGCTTCGATACGTTCAAG
>CAZJRL010000015.1:5196-19705 GCA_964548425.1 uncultured Zetaproteobacteria bacterium
TGATCAAACATGGAGTTATATACATCGTTGGCAAAGCCTGTTTGCAATAGACTTGACTTCGGCACGGTTTTTCGCATTGCGGACATCATTTGCTGGAGTAGCAGGCTTTCAAATTTCAGGCTTACTTTCCAAAGTTCCCGATCAGGATGTGATCGATCCCTGTTTGTGCGCGTTAAATGATGAACCAGAGCCGCTTCCGGGGCATTGTGTCTGATGCCAACAGGATGAATTGTATTCATCAGATAACTCTCAGTTCGGCATGTAAGGCGCCTGCCGCCTTGATAGCCTGCAGGACTGCAATGAGATCGCTTGGCGTAGCTCCGACAGCATTCAATGCGTTGACAAGATCACTCAGAGAAACCGATTTTGGCAACACGACGAGTTTCGCTTCTTCTTCCTGAATTTGAGTATCCGTTCTATCGACTGTTGTTGTCTGACCTGAGGCGAATGCATTGGGTTGTGAAACCTGAGGGCTTTCTGTAACAGAGATACTGATACTGCCATGCGCGACTGCAACGGTGTCAATCTGAACATCCTGCCCCATCACAATAGTGCCGGTGCGTTCATCCATTACCACGATGGCCGGGTGATCGGCTGTAAGCTCGATTTGCTCCAGTTCCGCGATGAGATTCACGGCATTTCCTTCAGGGTTCCATATCTTAATGGTTCCGCCATCCGTAGCCTGGGCCATCTCCGTACCAAAGTGTTTATTAATGGCATCCCGCATGCGTCTGGCTGTACTGAAGTCAGGATGGCGCAGAGTCAGTATCACCTGATCCTGATCAGTTTTCAGGGTTGTGGGAGCAGGTGCTTCAATGTGTGCGCCGTTTGGTATGCGCCCGACGGTGGGATGGTTCTTTGTCTGGCTGGAGCCCTTTCCGCTGGCCGTGAAAGCTCCCACGGAAAGCGGGCCTTGAGAAGTTGCGTATAACTTTCCGTCACCACCGAGTAAAGGTGTCAGCAACAAGGTGCCCCCGCGCAGGCTTTTTGCATCCCCCATGCTGGAAACGGTTACATCCAAATTTTGTCCAGGCCTTGCAAAGGGAGGGAGTTCAGCCGTGACCATCACGGCGGCAATATTTTTTGGTTTCATTGATGTGATATTCGCACGCACATTGATGCCAAAGCGTTCAAGCATAGCGGTAACGCTGTTGATCGTAAAAGGGGATGAATTGGATGAGTCGCCCGTTGCATTGAGGCCAACAACCAGCCCATAGCCAAGCAGAGAATTGCTGCGAACCCCTTCAACGTCCGCTAAATTTTTTATTCTTTCGGCCCGGGCAGTGCCTGTGCCTGTATTCAATAACATCAGAGCCAGCATGCAATGGATGATGATACGAATCGCCTTGTTATTTACTTGCGGTAAGCGGGGAAGAAGCTTATTCATTTGTAAAATGAGAGGCGCATCAGAATGGCCATATTTGATCAAGAAACCGAGTAGCCCAGCCTTCGTGCGCTACCGTGGCCAATTCCCCGCCACCGCCATAACTTATTTTTGCCTGCGCCACCTTGGAGGAGGGGATGGTGTTGTCCGATGTAATGTCAACCGGGCGGATGACGCCGGTAAATACAAGCGCTTGCGGTTGATGGTTGATGGTGACCAGTCTGCGGCCCATCACCTGCATATTTCCGTTGGGGAATACTTTCGTGACGACTGCCGCAATGCTGGCGGTGAGCGTATCTGAATTGTTTGTCGATCCGCTACCGTCAAAAGTTCTTTCATTACTGAGGTCTACAGCAGTTGAAGGTTTGAAATTAGGGTTTTTCTGGGACAGGGATGTTTCGTAGCCAAGAAAGGCGTTCACACTTGTTTTACTTGTGGATTTCTTGTTTTTCTTGGTACCCAGGTTGCGTGTGGCCGAAGCCTGTTCCAGTACCAGAATATTGACCAGGTCACCTACTTTATGCGCCTTGGGGTCTGTGAAGATTTGTACATTACTTTGCACCCATAGCGATCCGCTTGTGGATGGGTCTGGCAGCGGTGCACGAAGCGCGGATTCAACATTTTTCCGGTTCTCATCGTTGATGACGGATCGTGCACTGGGCATACAGCCAGCAAGGAAGCCCAGCGCCATGACGAACCATATCATACGCATCATCCTCTACCTCCGGTAATGACGCGAACGGTACTTGCATTAATTACGATAGCCTGGAGCACCTTTTTACTGCTGATATTCCGAACTGGTACACGGTCTCCCGGTCCGGCTGAATGTAAAACTTTTCCTGATGCCTTCACTTTAAGCCCGCCGAACATGGCGATTATGGTGACGTGGTCTCCGCGCTTCAGAAGCCGGGGCTTTTTGATATATGATGCATAGATTGTCTGCCCTGCCCGCACAGGGCGGGTCAGCCTTGATCCGGCAAGACTGTTCAAGTTGTTCCACCATCGGCCCGGATGCCCGGCAACATCGACTCGTTTTTGAGAGAGAAGAGACCGTGAAAGCAGTGTGCGCGCCGGCAGATCAGTCTTTACAACAACCGCATCCGCCCACCAGCGCAATTGGACAGGCACATACCAGCGGCGCTGGTTTTTACCATTACCTTTTTCCGCAATCAATGAGATACGCCGCGGGTGCTTACCCAGATGTGGCATATGCCACCGTATGGATCCGGATATTCCCTCCGGCCATTGCACGACATGAACAAGTTCCGCCCGGGCGCCTTCTGAAACAATGCCATGTGCAAAGAAGGCGTAAACGGATGCCTCCAAAGCACTGGTTTCATCCGCGTATGCGGGTGCAGACATGAATAAAAGAGATGCCAGAACGATGCTATGGCGCTTCATGATTAACGGCGGATATTGTTGGCTGTCTGAAGCATTTCATCGCCCGCCTTGACAGCTTTCGAGTTCATTTCATATGCGCGTTGGCCGGCTATGAGATTGACCATCTCTTCAACGATATTGACATTGGACATCTCGAGCATGCCCTGCCCGATATTACCAAAGCCATTTTCTCCGGCATTTCCGAGCGTAGGCTCGCCGGATGCGTTGCTGGGCTGGTACAGGGAGCGTCCCAGATGGGTGAGTCCGGCCGGATTGCTAAAATTAGCCAGTTGAATTTGTCCAATGACGGTGGATGTACCTCCCGGCTGCTCTACGGAAACCGTGCCATCAGTAGCGATATTGATGTGTAACGTATCTGAGGGAATGGTGATGGCAGGCTGTAGTACATTACCATCCGCGGTGACAATCTGGCCCTGGTTATCAAGGCTGTAGTTGCCCGCCCGCGTATATGCCAGATCACCATTTGGCAGCAGTACCTGAAAAAAACCATGGCCCTGGATGGCGATATCCAGAGGATTGCTGGTGTTCTGGAAACTACCCTCAAGGAAAATACTTTCCACGCCTGCCGTCTGCACGCCCAGGCCTACCTGAATGCCCGTTGGAAGCTGGGTTCCGGCAGCACTTGCCTCCGCACCGGCTGATTTGATTTGCTGATACATCAGATCCTGAAAATTGGCGCGGCCACGCTTGAAGCCGGACGTGTTGACGTTAGCAAGATTGTTGGCGATGACATCGACATTTAATGCCTGTGCCGCCATGCCTGTCGCTGCTGTCCATAAAGATCGAATCATATTATTCTCCTGTTATTCTTGATCACTTCCTGCAATATCTTCAGCCCTGAATATGGCCAACCTTGTCGGTCAGCAGGGCTTCCTGTTGGTTAAACTGTTCAACGATTTTCATCGTTGACTTATAACTGCGCATGGTGTCAATGAGTTCCGCCATTGCCAAAATGGAGTTAACGTTCGAACTTTCCAGCATTCCCTGGTGTACGGTTATATCTGTTGTGGCTGTGCTTGTATTGCCTGTCGGCGTTTTCAACAGTGCTCCGCTAGCCTTGTCAATTCTTGAGGTATCCATGATTTGTACGAGGCCAAATTCAGCCGCCTGGACACCATTCACAAAGAGGCCGCCTTCCTGACTGGCTGTAATCTGGCCTGGCGGCAGTTGGATGGAACTTCCTCTCTTGTCCAGTACCGGATGCCCTTCCTGGGTCAGTAGTGTGCCATTACTATCCAATTTGAAATTCCCGGCACGGGTATAGGCTTCAGTGCCATCAGCAAGGCCAATACGGAAAAAAGCATGACCCCGGAGAGCAAAATCAAGGACATTTCCAGTATTTTTAATACTACCCTCCCGCATATCAATAAACTGGTTATTGTATCGGGAAAAAGCGGCGGGCGTTTGTGCCGATCCGCCTGCTAGCTGACCTGAAAACTGCGTGGAAAATGATGCATGGCTGGCCAAATAACCGGTCGTATTTATATTAGCCAGATTATGGCTGATATCATTTAATTTATATTGCGCCATTTGACTGGCAACACCTGCGATATAAAAACCTAAGGGCATATAATCTCCTCAAACCTAGCCTGCATTATTCATAAATACTGCCGCACCCTTGCTAGTTCCTTCGTCCGCACCGAATCCATCGTCAGTCGTCCGTATGCACGGCTACGCACTTCCTCCTCGGAATACGTTGCGAACAAAGGCCCTGCGCAATCATTACGGCGATTCATGAATAATGCAGACTAGGAACACCTTTGCATTTTCCATGCCAAACCTGAAACGAAGGCATATGCCGTTTCATCTGCATATAAGGCCGGGCATCAGGCATCGCCATGCAGATTTTTCCGGTTTGTACGGGAAAGTTTTTCCGCCATTCGCTGGTCGGTGCTATAGAGAAAAGTAAGCAATTCAGCTACGAGTTGATAAGCAGATTTCGGAATTTCATATCCTGCCGGCACGCGAGCCAGAAGTTCGGCAAGGTTATCGTCCTGATGAATATGGATGCCGTCGGCCTTTGCAATGGCCATGATCTTCTTTGCAATCTCACCATAACCGGCGGCCAGTATCTTTGGGGCATCATCCAGTTCCGGCTTGAACCCCAGCGCCACGGCCACCTCGCGTTCAATCATGCCTGTATATCGTCCGGGAGCGATGAAAGGTTGTCCGGCAATTCGGCCATAAGCTTTCCGTCAAGGTGTTCGTACTTTTCCTGCTTGTCATTCATCCATGTGTCAAAGCCCGCGCGCAGATGAGACAGTCCCTGTGGGTTGCCTGAAAACACGCGCAGCCGCCAGTCGTGGCCGGCACTCCCTTCAAGAGTAAATACCACGGCTCCCAAACATTCCAGATCAACACGGCCCCGAATACAAAAATAGTCTGAAGAAACTGAATGATTTAATACGACATGGGGACTCCCGTCCTTTTGATCTCTTAAAAGCAAATGTTGTCCGTTTGCCGTGATATCCACGGAGAAGGGAAGTGAATCGGTTTCCAGTCCTGACCAACTGTTCTCCGCGGATGATCTGGAAGCCTGCTTTTCATCCGATGCACCAGCAGTTTTCCTCTGCATACGGCTGGCTGAAGATTTGTGCAGCATCTGGATGAGTGCGTGCATGGCCTGTGCCTCACTGAGCAGGCGAAACCTGGCGGGCATTTCCTGATCGATCAGAAGCAGCCATATATGCCCCATGGGCGTTGCAGGCGGCACCCGTGCGCGCAATCTGAAACCGCCCAGCAAAAGTTGCGCGAACCCGGAAGCATCGGCAGGATCAAGTTTGGCGGCAAGCAGACTCCCGTTCGTCCAGGGAAGCCGTTGACCGGCGTTTGGTGCGCCTCCTTCCGGAAGGCTGAGAAGCTGTGCGGCGGTGATCGGGAACATTTATGAACACTTCGCTTTACTATCGTGTAGTTTCAAAATCAATTTGACTTGATTTAATGGAAAACCGAGTTCTCTGGCCATTTGCTCAGCCGTCTCTCCAGCTTGTCGCATGGCAAGGATGCGGGTATGTATATCTTCTTCGGAAAATGCTGTGTTTTCTGTATGGCGGCTAGCATTTTCATGCTGGGATGAGGCTGTTCCATCTGTAAAACGCTTAATGAGTTCCATCGCTTGTTGTAAGTGACCGGAGGCCTCGTTTAACTGTTTGGCGCTGTCCATCAGCATGGATTCCACCAGACGTTGACGTCTTGCATTTCGCCACCACATAAGCCACAGGCCGGCGATGGAAAGGAGCATGAGGCCGTCCAGAAGCATGGGAAGGGAGGCGGTTGAAAATAGTATGGATTCAAATGTTGCGATCGCATCAAACATAGCGGTCTATGCGCTTGCCGGCCTCACCGGATGATGGGACGGGAACGTTGTTCCGGACCTGACCGGGTGTGGAATCCAACGCCGGCCCGGGGTTCTTGTCACGCTTTGGGCGATGTTGATGCTGTTTTGATCCGTGGCGATTAAGCGGAACAACGGCATAAGGAGCCGTGGATGGAGTAATGTTGTTACGCACCGGGAATGTCCAGATCAAGCATTCCCCGCAGTCGTAGTACCATTTGACTATGTAACTGCGAAACACGGGACTCCGTCAGGCCGAGAACCAGCGCCACTTCCTTCATATTCAATTCTTCGTGATAGTATAAGGAAAGGAGGATTTTTTCCCGAATAGGTAATTTAACAATAGCTTCGGCCAATTTTTCGGCGAACTCAATCATGGCTGTTTGCCGGTCGGGCATATCTTCCGGGTTTTCGGCAAATGTTTCGATGATATGCAAGGCATCATCGTCCCCGTCAATGGATGGAAGGTCGTTGAAATACACAACGGATATGCCCTTTACCTGGGCCAGCCGGTCACGATATTCCTGAAGTTCGAGGCCAAGATATGCAGCTACTTCCTCTTCCTCCGCTGGCCGTTCATATTTTTGTTCAAGCAGGTTTAGCGCCTGTTGTAGTTCCTTGGAGGCTTCACGCATACTTCTGGGGAACCAGTCAAAGGCGCGCAGGTAATCAATCATGGCGCCACGCACCCGAAAGGAAATAAACGTTTTAAACTGGACGTTTTTGTTGTGGTCATAGCGTCCAGCGCCTTCCAGTAAACCAAGCACGCCTGCATCAATGAGATCATCCAGTTCTACGGAGTCAGGCACCCGTTGAATCAGTTGAACGGCGTGGTAGCGGATTAAAGACAGGTTTTCTTCCAGCAATTGCTCAGGATTTTGTGGCAGTGACGGTCCGGAGTGATCGGAATAGGTTGAAAACATTAATGCTCCCGAGAACCTGATCCCACGTGGTTATCGGGTGTCAGTAATTCATTTAGGAAGGCCAGAACGGATCCAATCCAGCCACCGCCCATGGCTAATATCCCCAGCCGGTAGGCTGCGTCAGTTATTTGCATGTCACAGACAAGTGCAATGAAAGCGCCAATCAGAATTCCGACGATTGCGCCGTATGCCGCGGCATGGGAAACAGGCACGGTTTATAACACCAGGCCCGCCGGGGATTGAAACCCCGGGCCTTCACCCAGCGCACGTTGCCAGAAGAGTTGCAGCCCGGCGCCGACACGGGTGCGCGCGGGCCGGGCGAGTATTGTATCCAGAAGTTGATTCAGGGCGTCTTCTGTTGAGCGGTCCGCACACTGATAGAGTAGTTTCTGAGCCTGAATTGCAGTTCTGACTTCGGAACATTCGGGCATAAATCCGGTAAAATCCAGGACTACGTCAAGGTAACGGTCAGCTACGGAGAGCAGACGTCGAAATGTTGTTTGCGCACTGATTTCATCAGCCTGATTGACAGCCACCATGAATTTTTCCACGCCACGCTGGCGTGAAAGCACTTTAATCAGGGCATAGGCATCCGTCAAAGAAGTAGGATCAGGTGTCAATACGATGAGGACGGATGTGGCACAAGAGGAAAAATACAGCACGTTCTCGCCAATGCCCGCCGGCGTATCAATAAGCACCAGATCATAATCATCCGAGAGAGCGTTCATTTGATCCAGTAGCAGGCATTGTTGCGCCGTAGACAGGCGGGTTAGTTTGTGGAGTCCGCTGCCGCCAGGCAACACATCAAGCCCTTTGCCGCATGTAACAAGGATATCGCTGAGTTGTACATGGCCATCTACGACCTGCTGAATGTGACCTCCGGCTGTAATACCCAGCATGACATCCACGTTTGCCAGACCAAGGTCAGCATCTATGAGCAACACGCGCTTGCCCTGATGCGCTGCACGACTGGCCAGGTGTACGGAAAGGAATGTTTTGCCTACCCCGCCTTTACCGCTGCTGACAGCAATTGTATGGGGTGTATTCTTCCTGGCAAATTCTGTTGTTTTGCTCATTCGTTCTCCTTTACATGGCTGGAAAGCAAGGCAGTCAACGCCTTACTGGAAAGCCATCCCATTTGATCGGATACATCCGGTCCGAAACTGCAATATGAAATAGTGGCGCCCGCGGCCAACCAGTTAACCAGTTTGCCGGGACGGGCTGTTTCATCCAGTTTACTGGGCGCCAGTTCCGTAATGCCCAGGCTTCGGGCGTAAGACAGCGCCTCATTACCATCCACTTCATCAATATTGGCCGGGATGACCACAAAACGCCGGCTACAGGGGATGTGTTGCCATAATTCCATTTGCCTTCCCTGGCTGGTCATCGGCCTGGGCGTCCAGGCGGCAGTATCTACTAGCAGTAATCGTGCCGATTTTGTTTTAAGCAATGCGGATGAGATATCTGATGTGCTACGCAAGGGTACAAGTGGTGCTCCGAGAACATCAGCATAGCTTTGTAGCATGGATAGTCCGCCTACACGTTCCGTATCGGTGCTCATAAAGGCAACGTTTATGCCTTTTAAACTGAAGTGTACTGCGATCTTGGCGGCCATCGTGGTTTTACCGCCACCGCATGGTCCGGTAAGGAGTACGATTTCCTGTGCTGTTTCCGGATCCAGTGCGGATACCTGGTGGAAAAAGGATTCCGCCAGGGGTTTGCGCATAGCGAAATCTTCGGCAAGATCATGGGCATAATCAGGGGCGACGCCAAGCCTGATAAGCTCATCGAAGGCATGCCGTGTCCGATCACCGGACAGGGATGCGCGCAAACGGGTCATTTCCTGCCGGCCAAATCCTTCCGCGATGTGTTCAAGCCTGCGCGTGGCGAGTCCCAGTTGATCATACAGTTCATGTTCTTTATTGACTCCGGGTGCGGGGCGTTTCTCAATCTCCATGTCACGTGCGGCATGCACATGCCATATGTTGTTGCCTTTCTCATCCGTGCATTTATGCCGATCCAGAATGACGGCCTCCGGGCCCAGACCCTGCCGAACCAGTGACAAGGCCTCATGTAGTTCCGGTGCGGAGAAAACCTTAATTTGCATCGTTTAATCCAATACTCCCTAATGTTTGAACGGTAATGTACGGCGGGACTTCGGTGATCGACAGTACGGCGATACGCGACATGGTTTTATTGAGTGTGCTGGCCAGTGACATTCGCAGTTCCGGTGTGGTCATGATGATTGTCACATCCATATCATGTTTTTCTATCGCATTGTTCAAGCGCATCAGGAAGCGTTGCCATCGATTGATGTCCAGAGGCAGCGACCAGTCCGGGTATTGTGATAAGCGCTCTCTCATTTCCGTTTCGATTTCCGCATCCAGGGTAAATACGCTTAACTGGCCTTGCTGATTCAGGTATTGCTGCATGATGTTGCGGCCCAGGCGAATGCGTACATTTTCAACCAGTGCAGGCACATCGCGTTGTTCAGGAGGACTGTCAGCCAGGGTCTCCAGGATGATGGGCAGGTCGTGAATGGGAACCCATTCGGCCAGAAGCCTTTGTAGCACTTTCTGAAGCAGACCAATCGAAACCTGAGCCGGGATAATCTCCTCCACCATTTTGGCATGCTGACCTGAAACGGTATCCAGCATTTCCTGCACATGCGAGCGGTCAAGTATTTCATGGGCATGTTTGCGAAGGATTTCGGTAATATGCGTGGCAATGACGGTAGAGGGTTCAACCACTGTATAGCCCGCAAGTTCCGCCTGATGACGTTTATTCTGGGTTATCCACACGGCGGGCAGGCCAAAAGCGGGCTCCTGCGTTGCCTCACCCTCAACATGCGCGCCGGTCACCTGGCTTTCCAACGCCAGAAGATTGCGTGGCCTGATGTCGCCCCGGCAAATTTCAGCACCGCGTATCATGATTCGATATTCACCTACGCCAAGCTGTAAATTGTCCTTGATATGCACAGGTGGAAGAATATAGCCAATTTCCTGGGCAATTTGCCGGCGTACGGCTTGTAATCGGTCCAGAAGGTTTCCTTCATGTCCGGATTCCACCAGATCGATCAGACCATAGCCCACCTCCAGCCGGAGGGGATCCACCTTCAGCAGTTCAGATAATACAGTCTCCTGCTGCTTGTTCTGATCCGGAAGGGGAGGGGGGCTTTCAATCTGAAGTGTTTTATTTCTGGCCTTTGTTTGCAGATGCCATGCGCCTGCCCCGAGCCCCGCGGACAGGAGAAGGAATGGAATGAACGGCAATCCGGGCATAAAACTCATCAGCAACAGGGCGAATGAACCGATCATGAAAATACGTGGATTTTGCGTGAATTGCTGACCCAGTTCCTTAGACAGGGTGTCCTTGCCACCCGCTCGCGTAATGACGATTCCGGCCGCGGTTGAGATAATAAGCGCTGGAATCTGTGATACCAGGCCATCACCTACGGTCAGAATACTGTACACG
This sequence comes from uncultured Zetaproteobacteria bacterium, assembly GCA_964548425.1. GTDB lineage: Bacteria > Pseudomonadota > Zetaproteobacteria > Mariprofundales > Mariprofundaceae > JAUZQZ01. The sequence goes on from CAZJRL010000015.1 coordinate 15,713, forward strand.
GTCATGGCGTCAGTCAGAGACATGCCCTGTTGCATGATGCCGATGATGAGGCCTCCGAAAATATTGATTGCGGTGATGATCAGGCCCGCGACCGCATCACCACGCACGAACTTGGAGGCGCCATCCATGGCGCCATAGAATTCGGCCTCGCGCGCAACAGCATCACGCCGCGTTCTGGCCTGGGTATCATCAATCAGGCCGGCATTAAGGTCTGCGTCGATTGCCATTTGTTTCCCCGGCATGGCATCCAGCGTAAAGCGGGCTGCTACTTCAGCGATACGGGTGGAACCCTTGGTGATAACAATGAAATTAATGAGCACCAGTATGAGAAAAATAATCAGGCCAACAACCGTATTACCGCCGACAACAAACTGACCGAAGCCTTCAATGACATGTCCCGACGCCGCGGGCCCTTCCTGTCCGTGCAACAGGATAAGCCGGGTTGTGGCCACATTCAGGGACAGGCGGAACAGGGTGGTCAGCAACAGCAATGAAGGAAATATGGAAAAGTCGATAGGCTTCAGTACATAGATTGAATTCAGCAGAATAAGAATGCCAATCGTGATATTGGCTGCCAGCAAAACATCCATGATGCCTGTTGGCAGAGGAATCATCATGATCAGTAGCACCATCAGTACGCCCGTGGCCAACAGGACATCCGTTTGTCTTGTAAAACGCTGGAAAACCATGGTCATAGCTGCCTGCATGTTTCCTCCTCAATAAAGCAGTGGCCGGATTATGGCGCTGCCTTCATGCGATAAATTTCCGCCAGAACGATGGCTACGGCCTCATATAAATGCTTGGGAATTTCATCCCCGATCCTGACACTCTTAAACAAGGATCGGGCCAACATCCTGTTTTCACGTATTACAACGTGATTGTCCCGGGCAATGGCCTTGATCTTTTCAGCCACCTTGCCTCGCCCTTTCGCCAGCACTTTGGGAGCATTCGGGCTACCGGGTTTATAAGATAACGCGATGGCCAGATGGGTTGGATTGGTAATGATTACATCTGCCTTGGGTACATCGGCCATCATTCGTGATCTTGCCTGTTCCATTTGAATCTGGCGGATTTTACCCTTGATTAAAGGATTGCCTTCAGTTTCCTTGTGCTCGTCACGCACTTCCTTTTGTCCCATGCGCAGCGACTTGGCGTGCTCCCAGCGTTGGTAAATCACATCAATTCCGGCTACAAAGAAAAATATAAAGCCCACAAGAGCCGTAAGTCTCAGGCTTCCATCCACTGCCAGATAGGCTATGGATGCCGCATCCTTGCGAACGGAACTCAATACAGAGTCAAACAGGCCGGACATGACCCACCAGCATGCCAAACTAATGACGCAGAGTTTCAACAAAGATTTGACGAATTCAGATAGCGCACGGGTCGAAAACAAACGTTTCAGGCCCTTCAACGGACTAATCTTTTCAAGTTTTGGTTTCAGCGTATCAAATGAAAATACCGGACCCGTTACGAGAAAAGTGATAAGCATCGCCAGAACCATCATGGGAAGAACGATGGGCAGGATGATTGCGGCGGCATCGGCAAAAATTCGCAGCAACAGATTTTGCATACCCAGGGGGGTGGCCTCGAAAGAGATTTTTCCGGAAAAGAAATCATGCATCATGGCGCTGATTCTGTTGATGGAAAAAGCTCCTGCACCTGTAAATCCCAATGATGCCAGTACCAGAAAGGTCAGCGCCGTAGAGGGTTCACGGCTCGTTGGCACCTGACCTTTTTTTCTTGAGTCCTCCTGCCGTTTCGGAGTGGCTTCCTCTGTTTTCTGGCTTTGGTCCTGTTCGTCAGCCAAGGCTAAGAGCCAGCCAGCGCCCGTAACAGGCCGGGCACCTGTAGGGAAAGACCGGCGAAGCTGTCACGCATCAGGGATATGATTGCGGGCATTGCCAGCGCAAAAACAAGAAAGCCCAGAGCAACAGTGAGGGGAAAGCTGATAAAGAAAACCTGAATCTGGGGCACGGCCCTGGACAGCAGGCCCAGGGCTACATAGAGGAAGAAAAGCAGTAGCATCATGGGAGCAACCAGGCGAAGGGCGAGACTGAACAGATTTGCGGCCGCATGGTTTAGTGCGTTCCAGCCATTGAATTGCCATGGGTGGCCTATCGGCAAAAGGTGAAATGAATCCACCAGCGCCATGAGAAATGTATTTTGGGCGCCGGATGCAAGCCACACGAGCATCGAGAGGATAAGTGCAAACTGGCCAACAACGGCAATCTGGGCGCTGGATACAGGATCGAATACATTGGCGATGGCCAGACCCATCTGGTAACTCATCACCTGGCCGGCAAACTGGGCAGACGCAAAGATAAGCTGTGCCAACAGGGCAATCATGCCGGCGATGAGTATTTCCTGGGTGGCAAATACGGCTAAAATCTCGGGTGAGGCTGGAATTTGAGGCAGTGTAACCTTAACAATCGGATAAATAAGAAATGATATAAGTCCTGTTAATCCGATTTTGACGGGTAAAGGTACAAGTTGATGTCCGAGTACCGGCATCAGGATGGTCAATACGCTGATGCGTAGAAGTACCAGAAAATAACCAAAAATTTCTTCAGGTTGAAGGAGGGCGAATTGCATGTCTACATGACTATTTCAGGAATACGTTTGATGATGTCCCTGGTAAAAGTTACCATGGTTTCCGTCAGCCAGGGCGCTACGAAAACAACGCATAGAAAGACAGCGATAATTTTGGGAACGAAGGTCAGCGTCATTTCCTGGATTTGAGTAACGGCCTGAAAAAGTGAGATAAGCACGCCTACGGCAAGAGCTACTATAAGCATAGGCAATGAAAGCATGAGCACCATATACAGGCTCTGGGTTCCAAGGTGAATTACGCTATCGATGTTCATGTCTGGACGAAGCAATTCCCAGGCCAGATCTTCTCAATATGCTTAGCCCGAGCCCGCGAAGCTGGAAAGGATTTTCCTGGCAGTTTCCGCTTCGGAGCTTTGGGGATACTCCCTGGTGAGGCGCGATAGTGTTGCCTTTGCCTTGCCGGTGTTGCCAAGCTTGTTATACAACTGGCCGAGCCGAAGTAACGCGGATTTTTGTTTAGGGGATTTATTTGGGGCGTCGGCAACCTTTTTGAAGACTTCGATAGCCTGTACCGCTTTTCCCTGCGCAAGAAGGGTTTCCCCAAGCCAGTATGATGCCTGCTGTGTATATCTGGAGGCCGGGAATTTTGTAAGGAAATTTCTGAGTTCAGTGCTGGCCTGATCATAGTCTCCGCTCTTTAGCGTCAGATATGCTTTAAAATAGATACGTTTTATTTCCTCATTTGAAATGGCGGGATCTTGCTTCGGTGGGTGAGGGGGGGCTATCACCTTGCGAGGGGCGGTTTTTTTTCTTTCACGGGTCTTGTGCCCGGGCTTTCTTTTATGGGGAGCGGCTACCGGTTTGACTTCAGGTGTTGCCGGCATTGTCACTTTCTCAATCTTCTTCTCCAATTTGTTGAGCCTTGCTTCAAATTGTGCGGCCTGTTCCTTTTGAGCCGCCTCACTTGCATCCATGCGATTCCTCAACTTTGTTAATTGTTTACCCAGGGCCATGAATTGCTCGGCCTGGCTCTTTCCCATTTCATCAAGCTGTAATTGAAGTGCTCCTTTATCCTGACCCACAGCCACTTCGGCCTTATTGGAAGCGCAGCCTCCCAGGATAAGCAGACTCAGGGCGATGGAAACACATAAACATTGGCCGGGGATGTAAAGGCGAATTGTCGTGGAAGTTTTATATTGCAGGCACATGCCTTCAAGCCACGCAATTGGCATGCCAAAGTATCAAAAGAAAAAAAGGCCTGCCCGAGAGGGGGTGGCAGGCCTTTGGAGGAATTCATTGCCGTTACACTGGCGTTATAGCCTATAATGAACCGAGCCCTGTTGCCAAGGTGGGTGCCGCATCCTGATATCAGGTATCCCAATTCAGGGATTCACACCATCCGGATAGACAAGCTCCCGTTCAGTACGCATAGGCCCGGACTTA
>CAZJRL010000016.1:0-19665 GCA_964548425.1 uncultured Zetaproteobacteria bacterium
CTCATTGATTGATGCATGGCAGGAGGGTACGCACACATGAACGGGCAAGCAATTGTATCCATGTCATTGCACCCATGCCTGCTATTGAATTCTGTCATTTCCCCGTCTATGGTGGAACGATGATGGATGTTTTCTGTCTTGGGCATGCGGCGTACGATGTGGAATTCTCTATATGGACTCTGCAAGATTAAGCGTGCAAAAGATTCTTGTTTCTGCCTGTCTTCTCGGCGAAAAGGTGCGGTATGACGGCAGCGATTGCGCGCGGCACGGGATTCTGGATATCTGGGCTGAGCAGGGGCGCATTGCACCGTTGTGTCCGGAAACAGCCGGGGGTTTGAGTACGCCAAGGCTGGAAGCTGAAATTGAGGCAGGCAATGCGGAGGCTGTATTGCAGGGCAGGGCAGGGGTACGAAGAAGCGATGGCGCCAATATAAGCGATGCCTTTTTGCAGGGGGCAGAGAAGGCGCTGGCTGAGTGCTGGAAATACAGGATTAAAATCGCCATTCTGAAAGAAGGAAGCCCATCCTGTGGCACAACTCAGGTAAATGACGGCACATTTTCCGGGGCTAAGGTAAAAGGACAGGGCGTGACCGCACGGTTGCTGGCGCGGCATGGAATTTCCGTATTCAGTGAACAGCAACTGGATGAAGCGGTGAAACGCCTCGCGGAACTTGAAGTGACCCATCCCGCCAGAACTCGCTGATAGTGAGCTTTTCTACGGGATGGGACGTTAACCCGCATTTATGCACTGGCTCTTCTTTTTTACATCGCTTATATTGCAGGCCAATACTACATTTTCAGGCGGCACCTAATTCCCGGTGTTTGATGCCTGCCGGAGCCATGCGGGATTAACGATGATACGATTATTTTTTCTTTTATTTGTTATGTTCCTGTCTGTAACAGAGGTGTCTTATGCCTCCAGTCAGACGGTGCTGAATAAAGCAAATCTGGACATGAAGGCGGGCCGCTATTCTGTTGCTCTTGAAAGTTTGCGCCAGCTTGTGAGCAAGGATAAAAATGATTATCAGGCATGGTTTCTGCTTGGCGTCGCATACACGCATGGACAGTATTATCATCAGGCGATTGAGGCTTTCCGACAGGTGATCGTCCTGCGGCCGGACCTGGCGGAGCCGCATAATAATCTGGCAGCAATTTATAGCGCCCTGGATGATCCCGAAGCGGCTGCCCGTGAACTGGAGCAAGCGCTGGTCAAACGTCCCGATTTTATGACAGCCGAAGAGAATCTGGCTGATTTATATATCAAACTCGCACTTAAACATTATCGTAACAGTGTGAAAAAAGAACCAAATCCTGTTGTGAAACAGCGTTATATACGGTTGTTGAAGGCACTTAAGCCCGTCAAAGATAAAACTAAACCAACAAAAGTCGTTGTAAGTCATCCCAAACCACAGGCAGTTGCGACTGCCGATGCAAAAGCAGAGAAAAGCAGTAGGCATAAGATTATGGCAACAACAGATAAGCCGCGGGTTATGGCCATCAAGCATATTACACCGGAAGAAAATGGAGACGAGTCGATTACATCTGTACTGGATACGCTGGAAACATGGCGTTTGGCATGGTCGAATCAGGATGTGGATGCATATTTTTCAGCTTATGCTGCTGATTTCAAGCCCCCATCCCGTTTTTCTTCACTAAAATCCTGGAAGAAATATAAGAGGCAGGTCATAAGGAATAAAAAATTTATTCGTGTGAATTTTGAGCAGGTGAAAGTGGATGTCCGGCCTGATCGTAACCTGGCAAGCGTGATGCTGTTACAGCATTTTCACTCAAATAGTTACAATGGTGATGACTTCAAGAAAATAACCATGAAATATGAAGACGATAACTGGAAAATTACTGGCGAAGCGACTGTAAAATGAATGCCATGCAAACCGGACTGTTGTACCGCACAGGCTCATTTAAGCTTAATTCATGGATGATAACAGGTGCTTTTTTACTTTCTATGATGGTATGCGATTCAGTGCCTGCTGCTGAATTGCAGTTACAAAACGGATTGTCCGAGCGTCTCTGGCAGGTTCTTGAGGATAAGGATAATCCGATTGTTGATGCGCAGGAGCGCAGCATTCTGGGTGCAACGCTGGCTTTGCAACAGGATAATTATGAAAAAGCATTATCCCTGTTAAATAATCCCGAAGTGGCACAAGATCCATTGGCAAATTTGTTAAAAGCTGAAGCATATCGCCGCTCCGCACTCAAGGCGATTACGTCGGCAGGCACATATGCCAAACACAATAAAATATCAGAGAAGCAACTTGCTTCCGTTGATCTGACCAGTGACCTTGGTGAAGCGACGGCTCGTTTGCAGGCATTTGCCGACAAGGTTGATGGCGTCCTTGGCTATCCTCTCGATTTGTTGCTGTTGAGCAATGATGTTCAGAGTGTGTTTTTGGTGGATAAGGCGCGCTCACGTATGTTTGTTTATCAGCGCAATACGGCAGGAGAGATGCGGCGTATTGCTGATGAATATGTCGTTACAGGCGCAAAAGCCGGTGATAAACAGCGGCGTGGTGATTTACGTACACCTAATGGCATTTACCGTTTTACCTCAATCCGCCGCGACAAAACGTTAACTGCACGTTATGGCCCCGTTGTTTTTCCTATTGATTATCCAAATGCTCTGGACCGCTTGCATGGCAAGGATGGCGGCGGTATCTGGATGCATGGTTATGCCGAGCATGTTTGCCGCAGGCAACCGAAAGACACTAACGGTTGTTTTGCCTTGCCCAATGCCCATTTGTTGCGTATGGAGCCACTGGTGTCACCGGGTAAAAGTTGGGTTATTATCGGCAGGAATTTCAAGTTTAGTGACAAGGAAGAACGGTCCGTCCTGCTGGATTCTGTTCAGACGGCGTTGAAAGCATGGCGTGATGACTGGCAATCACTGGATACCGATGCATACCTTCAACATTATCATGACAAATTTCGTTCCGGAAAATACAACCTGAAACGCTGGAAACGTTACAAAAAACGTGTTAATCGGCACAAACAGTTTATTCACGTTCAGTTTTCTGACCTGAATATTCTGCACGATCCTAACCGGTGGAATGAAGGTGAAATTATTGTGGCTGATTTTGTGCAGCATTATCAATCCAGCAACTACCAGGATTCAGGTCATAAACGCCTGTATCTGGCAAGAAAAAATAAACAGGATGCGTGGAAAATCCTGATTGAGGAAAACGTTAAACCTTAAAAAGCGAAAAACGGGGACAGTTTCACTTTTTCCCGTGTTCGGCTTCGCCGGGGAAGAAAGTAAACTGTCCCCGCTTTTCCTTTAATCTTGATGCCTTTTCCACATGACCGGAAACACCAAAACGGTGAGCGAGTTCGTTCAGGATATCTTCGGGTGACAGGCCCTTTTCGGCCAGCATGACCATCGTGTGGAACCACAGATCGGCCGTTTCATGGATAATCTGGTCACGGTCTCCGTTCTTGACTGCGATGATGGTTTCTGTTGCTTCTTCACCGATTTTTTCCAGGATTCTATCCGGCTTTGCATACAGGGATGCAACATAGGATGCTTCCGGAGATTCATTTTTTCGTTCTTCCAGGACTTGCGCCAATTCCTTGAGTATATTATTCACTCTACAGGCTCCTCGATCACCATCCAGTGATCATCCTGCCACTGACGATAGAAACAGGACTCGCGATTGGTGTGGCAAGCCGGGCCGGTCTGCTCAACTGTGAGCAGCAACGTATCGCCGTCACAATCCAGATACATGCTCACAACTTTCTGTACATGGCCGCTGGTTTCGCCCTTTTTCCACTGGCGTTTACGCGAACGGGAATAGTAGTGGGCGAACCCCGTTGCAACCGTTTGTCGCACGGCCTCTTCGTTCATCCAGGCCAACATCAGTACGCGTCCGCTTGCAGCATCCTGTGTGATGGCCGGGGTCAGGCCATGCGCATCGAATTTAATGTTGTCAATCAAACTCATCTGGCCAACTTCACCACAAAGGCACAAAGGCACAAAGTTTTATATTTTATTCTTCGTGTCTTCGTGTCTTCGTGGTGTAATTTCATGCCGTCAGTTTCGCAAGCACCCGGCCTGCGGCGGCAATAGTATTATTTATATCTTCATCAGTATGCGCGGCGGATACAAATGCCGATTCGAACTGGCTTGGTGCCAGATAGACGCCTTCGTCCAGCATGGCATTGAAGAAACGGCCAAAAAAGGACAGATCACAGTCCCCTGACACATCGGCATGATTCACAACAGTCTCTCTGCCGGTAAAGAAGACGGTGAACATCGAGCCAAAACGGTTGGCGACAGCAGGCACACCAGCGGCCCTGCATCCATCCAGAAGTCCGGCAGTCAGCCGTGCAGATTTTTTCTCCAGAGATTCATAAAAACCCGGTTTTGTCAGACGAGTCAGTGTTTCGATTCCCGCGCGCATAGCCAATGGATTGCCGGAAAGCGTGCCCGCCTGATACACCGGTCCGTCCGGTGAAATGTTGCGCATAATCTCTTCGCGTCCTCCATAGGCTCCGACAGGCAGGCCACCGCCAATAATCTTCCCCAGACAGGTCAGGTCGGGAGTAATGCCGAAGCGTTGCTGCGCGCCGCCTGCCGCGACACGAAAGCCGCACATGACTTCATCAAAAATCAGAAGTGCGCCTTCTTCATTGCAAATATCCCGTAAATCCTGCAAAAATCCGCTGGAATATAAATCCAGAACACCCGTATTTCCCGGTACAGGCTCGACAATAATGCAGGCGATTTCGTGTTTGTTCTCGACGAACAACGCCTTGACTTTTTCCATATCGTTGAATGGTGCAGTCAGAGTGAGTTTTGCATAGTCAGCCGGCACACCGCCTGAATCGGGTACGCCGAAAGTGGCGGCACCGCTGCCTGCCCTGACCAGAAGCCCGTCAGCATGGCCATGATAGCCACCATCAAATTTAATGATTTTATCACGACCGGTAAAACCGCGTGCGAGTCTCAATGCACTCATGGTTGCTTCAGTACCGGAGTTAACAAAGCGTACGATCTCGATCGACGGAACCATATCCACGACCAGGGTGGCAAGGTCGATTTCCAACTCACAGGGTGCGCCAAAGCTCATGCCATGCTCAGCAGTTTGCTGCACAGCCCTAAGGACATCCGGGTGCGCATGGCCGAGGATCATCGGACCCCATGAGCCGACATAATCAATATATTCATTGCCATCAACATCCCGGATGTGGCTGCCAGATGCACTTTCGATGAAGCGTGGCGTGCCGCCGACTGATTTGAACGCACGTACGGGCGAATTTACCCCGCCGGGAAGCAGTTTCCGCGCTTTGTTGAAATCATTTTCGGATTGTCTGATGGATGGCATGAATGATCCTCGCCTTTACAAAGTCAGGCGACGTTAGAAAGACGAAGTCATGATGTCAAATCGATATGTTTACCGCAGGGGTGGCAATGACGGGTTGGGCAGGATGACACCGGGAATCTGACGCGCTGTAGGTTGCACTGTTTTTGCAACAGCTATCTGGTGAGATGAGACAACTGTATCAAGCTCATGCATATGTCGGTTTATCGAGATAATTTTTTTCTGAGCAACGGACAGTTGCGATTCCAGTTGATCAATACGGCCAGACAGTGTGGAGTTTATCCACAGAAGCGTGGCTAACCCGGCCATGCCAATGAAGGCAAAGAGCATGACCGGAACCGGACGCAATTGTGGCACGGGTGTAGTGGCGGATTCTTCCAGCGGCATGATACCGGGTGCATCATCCGTAGCCGTCATTTCAGGTTCATCCCGCAAGGCATGTGTTTCGGGAGGGATGGATTGTGAATCAATGATGTTTGCAGACTTGCTGATATTTTCATCATCCATGCTGTCATTGTGCAGGTTGTTTTTAGAACTTTCCTGCTGTTCCGGCATATCATCAATGACATTATGAATATCAGAAGGCACACCCTGTTGATCTTCCTCCATCAGAAAATTTTTTAGACTACCAAGTTTTTCGGCATGAACACCCGGGGCATCAGGATCGGGGAGCTGCTCCGGTTCAAGTACTTCGTACATATCTTCCTTGTCTGTTTCGGAGCCTCGTTTTTCTGGTTCCTCCTCAAGTAGCGGCACTATGTTGTCCATCGTATTTATAGCAGCCACAGAATCAGGATGGCCGTTGTTTTTATCCGGGAGAATCGGATCATCCAGGATGGATTCATCATCCTTCACCTTGTTCTTCAACCGTTTTTCTTCAGTGCGCTTAACCATAAATCCTCCGCATGCTTGCCTGCTCCAGCAGGAAAATACTGGCATTGCCGATCAGTATTTTCCACCCTGCTATTGCACACAGGATCCGGCATGGAATGCGGGGCTAAGTTTTTCCGCCGTTTTTGTGAAGCTATTCGTAATAAAGATTACCTGCTCCCGACCAATATGCTGCCCCCTCATGGAGACAAGGGGGCATTTCGCTGACCAAGGAGGTTCACATGTTTAAACATCTGACATTTATATCCATATCGGCACTGGTGGCCGGATTATTTTCCCTGGGTGCTGTCGCATTTGCGGACGACTATGGTTCTCAGGCAGCCGCCAAATTTTCCCGTGGAATTATTAATCTTGCAACGGGATGGCTGGAGGTGCCCAAAAACATCAGCAATGAAAGTCAAAAGAGTAACGCCGGGGTCGGGCTGACCTATGGCACCGTGAAGGGAAGTATACATACGGTAGGCAGAACTGCCGCAGGTGCACTTGATACGGTGACCTTTTTTGTGCCCAGCAAATCCTTCGTACATTCGGATCAGGTATGGAACGATTTCAATACCGAAACCACTTACGGCGTCCAATAAGTATTTTTCGTTACATGTATGACTCCGCCACTCTCATTGACCGGGGTGGCGGAGTACGCGGACTTACTGAGCGGGATTATTCCTTTGCGAAACTTTGCGTACTCTGCGGTGAGTATTTTATCCTTTTTTCAAGCGCGATGAGGAATTCCACATTACCCTTGGGGCCGTGAACTGGGGATTCAATTACACCCAGCACTTTGGCGTCTTCCAGTATCAATGCCGCTTTCTTCACCCTCTCAACCGCATCGGTTCGCGCTGTTTCATCGCGTACTACACCTTTGGATAACAGTTTTCTCCCCACTTCAAACTGAGGTTTGATCAGTGCCACGCACCAGCCTCCCGGTGCAAGAAATTTCCATGCCAGCGGCAACACCGTTACAAGAGAGATAAACGCGGTATCAATGACCAGAACATTGATTTCTTTTGTAAGCTGTTCTTCCATCAGGTTCCGGATATGCGTTCGCTCAAGATTGACGACTCGCGTGTCTTTTCGCAGCCGATAATGCAGCTGGCCCTTGCCTACATCCACGGCATACACCCTGTCTGCACCTCGCTGCAACAGGCAATCGGTGAAGCCACCTGTGGACGCCCCCACATCCAGGCACACGGCTCCATCTACGGCAAGACTAAAATAATCCAGTGCGGCTTCCAGTTTTAGTCCGCCGCGTGAAACATAACGCAGGGGTTCCCGTACCTCGACTTCCACATCCTCGCACACCCGCGAACCTGGCTTGTCGGCCTTCTGGCCATTGATGTAGACCAGCCCCGCCATAATCAGCCGCTGTGCCTGAGCACCGCTTTCTGCCAGATTCCGTCTGGTCAGCAAATGGTCAAGGCGTATTTTTTTGGGTTTGGAAGTGTTGGCCAAATCGGGATATCGCTTATTAACCCGCAGGAACGATATGTCTTCGGCGAATACGGAACAGCTCGAAGTCCTTGTGTCCCACGCCATCTTCGTCAAAATGAACATGCCCGGTCAATCCCGGAAAACCGGTTATATCATGAAGCCCTGTCAGTAAGTTGCGGCCCGAAAGTCCCAGGCGACTGGTCAGCAGTGTTGCGATCAAGGTTGAATCATAAGCCAGGCCGGCAAGCTTTCCCGGCTTGCCAACGCCCCAGATATCACGCCATGTCAGCATAAAATGACGCAAATTCGGCGATGTGCCGTTTGGAAAGGCCACATCAGAAAATTGTGCACGGCCGAGATAACGGCCCTTGTCTGACAACAGTTTTCCATCCTGCCAGCGACCGCTTCCATACAGGCGAACTTCATTTACATCCACATAGGCCAGTTGCCCGGCCAATAAAGCAACCTGCTTCCCCGGCAATGCGAGGTAAATGGCATCAAAATTAACCGGCATGCGAATTTCCTGATCCGGTTCAATGGATAGGGCCAATTCCTCATCCAGTTCGGCCAGCAATATTTCATCATCGGTGCGCATGCGCATGGCACGCAAATTCGAGCGGAAATCAATACTCCCTGATGGCAAATCGAAGCGGTCAACCACTTCGCCACCAAGGTCCTCGAAGGTCTGAATAAAAATATCCTCCTCATGTCTGGATGACGGGCTTCCCGTACCGATCATAACCATACGGCGTTCTCCCTGTTGCCACGCATGCGCGGCCATAAAGCGGGCCTGCATAGCCAGCGCCAGTGTATGTATAAACAGCATGGGAGAGCGGGTTGCCAGACTTAATCGGTTGGTCAGGCTGAGGACCGGAATATGGTCATGCAAATATGGCGTCAGTGCCGCCGTGCAATTACTCAGCAATGGCCCCAGAATTATACTGACACCTGTATTCACCAAACGCTGATACGCCCTTGCGCATTGATCCGGGTTGCCCTGCGTATCGGCAATATGCAACGTGATGAGTTCATTATCCTGTAATGAATCAAGCGCCAGGCGTATGCCACGTAACGCCTGCGTGCCGAAGCGTGCATATTCACCCGTTAAAGGCAGCAAGACACCGATATTGACCTGATGTGTGATGCCGGCCAGCCATGAGTGGACACGCGCACTCTCTTTCGTATGCGGAAAGTCCTTCTTCAGCCATGTTGACAGAGTCTGTACGGTAGCCATGTCACCGGTCAGTAAATGTGCTCGCGCTGCATGCAAATAGAAGGTTTTACCCACTTTGTCGTTCAGCCTGCCTTCATCCCGCAACCTGCCAATCATGGACATTGAGGCCCGTGCTGCTGCCTCTCTCAACCAGCCATCAGTCCGTTCCTTTGTTGCGTAGGCGGAGTGGGAGGCATTTAAAAACCATTGTACAGCATCCCAGTCGGGACTGCGCCGGGCAGCGGTGGCTCCCAGACCCGCAGCGCGATTGGCAATTTCCAGTGTTAATTTGGGGTGCGCCAGCGCTGCGGTAGTATGAGTCAGCACCAGACTGTCATCCTGCTGTGCCTCTGCCCATTGAGCAATCCACATGTGTAAATAAGGGGTCAGAGCGTAGTTCGGGTAAGCCGCCAGCAGTTTTTCTGCTTCAACCATGGCCTGATCATGGTGGGTGAGCAGTAGCAATTGAGTTCTGCGGAAGCGGGCTTCGTTATTGATGGGCGCCGCTGCTTCATCTGCAAAATATTCGAGGCTGTCCAGGGCTTCCTGGATTTTACCCTCCTCAAGCGCAAGGCGCATAAGCGCTTGAACAGATGCTGATATTTTCGGTATGGGTGCCAGTTGTGTTGCCGGGAGTGTTGTTTGAGGTCTACCCTGTGTCGTGGCATGAGGCTTGCCCTGTACTGTGACCTGAGGTTTTTTGGCACCACATCCTGCGGTCAGCAACAGTACAAAACAGAGCATGAGTATTGCGACCATGTGATAAGCGGGATAACGTGTCCTCAACATGAACTCGCAGCCTAATGACAAGCGTGCTCCCGGCCAACTGTTCGTTGTTGCCACACCCATTGGTAATTTATCCGATATGACCTGGCGTGCCGTGGATGTGTTAAAAAGTGTGGATATAATTGCTGCTGAAGATACGCGTATCAGTCATCGTTTGTGTAAACATTATGCCATTATTACGCCACTTATTGCCTGTCACGAGTACAATGAGTCCACCATCGCTAAAAAATTGTTATCCCTGCTGAAAGAAGGAAAGAATATCGCACTCATTTCCGATGCCGGCACACCGCTGATTAATGATCCCGGCTTCAGTCTGGTACGTGAACTTCGCCGTCACGATATCCGTATTACGCCTGTTCCCGGTCCGTGCAGTCCCATCGCCGCTCTTTCGGCATGTGGATTACCTACGGATCGCTTCGTTTTCTCGGGTTTTCTGCCACGTTCGGGTAAAATGCGGAAGCAACGGCTCGGCGAAATTGCCGTCGCTGACATGACGTATATTTTTCTTGAGTCACCCAAACGGCTGTTGCATACGCTGGATGATCTGATGGATCAGTGCGGTCCCGAACGGCAGGCATGCGTGGCTCGCGAAATGACGAAATTACATGAAACGTTTATCCGTGGTTCATTGCACGAGATCAAGAACAGGTTGGGTGCAAACATACGTGGTGAAATTGTCGTGATCATTGCTCCCTGCGATGATAAAAATATCATCAGCGATGAAGAAATTGCCCTGTTGCTAAAACAGGAAGATATTCAAAGCCTTCCACCCTCCGCCCGAGCCAGGCAAGTAGCCGGAATCTTGAATATCCCCCGTTCGCGGGTCTATGCTTTGCTCATGATGGAAAAAGAAACAGGGTCCGATGAGCACAAAGAAAGGCCGTGAGGCAGAGGAAAAGGCAGTTCGTCACCTAAAATGGCGCGGCTACACGATTCTTGACCGTAATGTCCGGGGAGGTTCCGGTGAACTGGATATTGTGGCGCGTAAAGCGGGTGTGATTGCTTTCGTGGAAGTGAAGTCCCGTCCGACCAGGGAAAGTGGCCTGCTGGCCGTTCATGCGGATAAGCAAAGGAGGCTACGTTCGGCCGCGGCATCATGGCGTTCCCGAAACCCCCGCCTTGAAGCATTGCAATGCCGTTTCGATGTGATCATCCTCACGCCCGGAAGATGGTTCCCGCACATTGAATATATGCGGGATGCTTTCCGCTAATTCATATAGGATGCCGCCAATGAACAAGACGAACAGTCAGTCGATCCATCAGGCATTTGCAGAAGGTGTTCTCCTGCGGCAACAATGTGCCGAATTACTTTCTGAACCTTTGTACAGGGCAGCCACACTGATGCTGGACTGCCTGAAGCAGGGAGGGAAGATACTGGCATGCGGCAATGGCGGTTCGGCTGCCGATGCGCAGCATTTTGCCGGAGAACTGGTCAATCGTTTTGAAACGGACCGGCCGGGACTGGCATCTGTTGCTTTAACCCCTGATGCTTCCGTCATGACAAGCATTGCCAATGATATTTCCTTTGATCAGGTATTTGCACGCCAGGTGGAGGCGCTCGGGAATCAGGGGGATGTGTTACTTGCTATTACCACCAGTGGAAATTCGGCTAATGTCATTGCGGCGGCAGAGGCCGCGGGGAAACAGAATATGCCGGTGGTTGCCCTGACCGGAAAGGATGGTGGTCATCTGGGTCGCCATGCCGGCGTAGCGGTGCTGTTGAATATTCCGCATCATTCCACACCACGCATTCAGGAAATGCATATTACCTGCCTGCATATATTGTGCAGCCTGATTGACAATCACTTCAAGAACAGGGGAACATGATGAGCCTGAAACCACTTTCTTTCAGTAAATTAAAGACCGTTCCGCTGGCCAAACGGAAAACCGATGCTGATGACGCAGATTTTGGCGCACCTTACCGGCCCAATGGCAGTTTCTCGGATTTCTTATGTACGCTTCCCGGTATTGGTGCAGCACAGGACCTGATGGAATTGCGCGATAGCATCGTATCCGCTCACCGGCGGAAAAAAAGTGTTATTCTTGGTTGTGGTGGCCATGTGATGGATTCAGGGCTGAGCCCACTGCTTGTTCGTCTTCTGGAGCAGCGGATTATTTCCGGTCTTGTTCTGACCGGCGCCGCTTTGTTGCAGGATGTGGAAATTGCATTGTCCGGGCATACGCTACGATCATATGACAGAGACATGGTGGACGGTGTCTGCCGCGTTACGGAAGAAACAGGACGATTAATTAATGAGGCAACCAACTTCGGGGCAATTGAGGGGTGGGGCATTGGTAAAAGCGTGGGCGAAAAGCTCATTGATGCCGAACCGGACCATCTTGACCACAGCGTTCTCGCTACAGCATCGCGCTATGGTATTCCTGTCAGTGTGCACCCGGCTATTGGCGCTGATGCCTTTAACCTGCATCCGGCAACGCATGGCGAATCTCTGGGGGCTACAGGGTTCATTGATTTTCGTTTGCTGGCGGCGATGATGGCTGAAGCCAGTGACGGTATTATTCTCAATGCCGCATCCAGTGTTATTTTACCACGGGTATTCATGCAGGCGGTGGATGCAGCACGGAATCTTGGTAAAAAGATCGAAAATATGACATGTGTTATTATAGACCCATCCGCCAGTACTGATGCCGTGGCGGATGTAACGGGACGCCTTTCCCAACCGGGAGGACGTGGTATCTGGTTGCCGGGACCGGATGAACTGTTGCTGCCGCTTTTATTTGCTGCAGTACTGGATGTTCTGGGAGATGGATATTGATTGATATGAACAATAAACACCACCGGAACCAGCCGGATCATCGTCTGATGAATCACTCTCTTTTATCCGCTGTTCTTCTGATCGGTATCTGTAATCTTTCGGGCTGCTTTGCTACGGCTCTGGTCAGTGGAGGTACGGCAACAGGCAGTGCTGTTCATGATAAACGCTCATTCGGTGAACATTTTGATGATGCCGTCATATCCTCCAAGATTGACGCACGTCTGATTGCAGAGAAAGACTTGCCATCGCGCTGGGTCAGCGCTGAAGTTATTGATGGCAAGGTGTTGCTTACAGGCTATCTGCCGCAACAGGAACAGATTGATCGTGCTGTTTATATTTGCCGCCATATCAGTGGCGTACGCTCTGTGCGCTCGGAAGTCAGTTTGGGTGAGCCACCGACCAGAGAACTTCTTTCAGACATCTGGATTACAACCAAAGTGAAACGGGAACTGTTTAAAGATAAGGAAGTGTCGGGGTTCTCCATTCATGTCGAAACAGTGGATGGAAAAGTATATCTGCAAGGTGTTGTCGGAAACAGTTTACAACGCCAACGGGCTGCCACCCTGGCAAAAACCGTCAAGGGCGTGACCAGTGTCGTGAATCTGTTACATATAAAAAACTAGACCGGACTATTCATGAATAGTCCAGGCGTGCTCTGCACACCACTGCATGTGGTTCAAAAAAAGATTGAAGAATGGCGAAGTCAGGGCAAGCGTATTGTCTTTACCAACGGCTGTTTCGATTTACTGCATCCGGGCCATATTGATTATCTCGAAAAAGCCAGGGCACTTGGCGATGTTCTGATTATTGGTCTGAACGATGACGATTCCATTCGTCGTCTCAAGGGGTCTTCCCGCCCCATCAATCCTTTATCCGACCGTGCCCGCATGTTAGCCGCACTTAAATCCGTAGATATGGTTGTTGCCTTTCCGGAAGATACTCCGCTGAAACTTATCAAATCATTGATGCCGGATGTTCTGGTCAAAGGCGGCGATTACAAACCGAATGATATTATCGGTGCGGAAGATGTGCGCATGAACGGTGGTGAAGTCGTGGTTATGCCGTTTGTGGATGGCCATTCAACTTCCTCGCTAATCGAACACATCAAAACAGCAGGTTAGTCTCTTCTCCGTGAAATCTCATGCAAAATACACAATATCTTTCACCACAGAGGACACAGAGATACACAGAGGGAAACAGAACCTGAGAATAAATCCTGATTTTTTCCTTTGTTCAATTTTCTCTGTGTCCTCTGTGGTTCACAGCTTGTTTGATTCCGGCTACGCCGGGTTGGGAATCTAACACCAGATGCTGCGTATTGTCGCGGATGCCCATATATGGGGCGTGGAAAGCGCTTTTTCCACACTGCCCGGGTTCGATGTGGATTTGCATATCCTTGAGCACGGAGATATTTGCCGTGCGGTGCTAAAGGATGCCGACGTTCTGGTGACACGGTCGTCCACTCAGGTTAATGCTGATCTGCTGGCTGGAACGCCGGTCCGATTCGTAGCTACGGCCACCATCGGCGATGATCACTTCGACAAAGTCTGGCTGACAGATCATGGTACTGCTTTTGCCAATGCCGCCGGAAGCTCCACGGATTCGGTTATCGAATACATGATTACGGCTCTGCTGGATCTGCATGTGCGTGGCCTGATTGATATTTCCGGCATAACTATTGGTATCATTGGCGCCGGTCGTATCGGGGGTACACTCACAAAGGTGTGCAAGGCAGTGGGGATGCGGGCACTTGTCAATGACCCGCCGCGGGTACGTGCTGAAGGCCATGCCGGATTCTTCACGCTGGATGAACTGTTGCAGAAAGCCGATGTGCTGACGCTGCACACACCATTGATTCGGGAGGGAGAAGATTGCACCGTCCATCTTCTTGATGCGGAGCGTCTGTCCCGTTTCAGGGGTAAGGGTATCATCAATGCCGGACGCGGTGCCTGTGTGGAAAATGCAGCACTGGCGGACTGGCTGGATGCAGACAGCACAAGGTTCGCCGTTCTGGACTGCTGGGAAAATGAGCCAGTTCCTATGTCTCGTCTTTTGACACATCCACAAGTGGTGATCAGTACCCCCCACATCGCCGGGCATTCACTTGATGGAAAGGCGGCCAATACACAATATGTTTACAACGCTTTATGTGGCTGGCTGGGGGTTAACCCCGAATGGAATATGCAGGATGACCTGCCATCACCCGATGAACCCATTGAGATTAGCTGTACGGGGAGTCTATGGCACGATCTGTTTACCGCAGCAACCCGGCTGTATCCTGTAGATACTGATTGTGAAGCCATGCGCAGGTGGGGAAATTTATCTGCTGCTGAACTTGCCAACGCGTTTACCCGTTATCGCCGCCATTATCCGGTGCGCCGGGCATGGGAGCATGTCCCTGTCCATTTTACCAGTCATCATCAAAAGCCTGTCAGTCAAACACTCGGAAAACTGGCGCAGGCGCTGGGCATGAAAATCGTATAACGTTCGCACATGACCGTTTCCAAAGATAATCTGATATGGATGGACCTTGAGATGACCGGGCTCGATCCGGAAGTCGATACCATTCTGGAAATTGCCACCATTGTTACGGACAAAGACCTCAATATTCTCGCCGAAGGGCCGAATATGGCTATTCATCACGATAAGCAGATGCTGGACAATATGAACGAATGGTGCAAAAAACAGCATGTCGCATCGGGTCTCTCCGACCGGGTCATGGCTTCAGGCATTGAACTGGCACAGGCTGAAGCCGAAACACTGGCCTTTATCCGGTTGTATGCCAATGCACGCACCGTTCCCCTGTGTGGCAACTCCATCCACCAGGACCGACGCTTTCTGGTGCGCTATATGCCGCAACTGGAAGCATACCTGCATTATCGCATGGTAGATGTCAGCACCATCAAGGAGCTGGTAAAGCGCTGGTATCCGAAACTTGAATTTCCTTCCAAGAAAGGAATGCATCTGGCGATGGATGATATACGGGAGTCAATTGCCGAATTGCGTTATTACCGCGAACAGATCTTCTCTTGATGCACAACGGAAAGACAGGATCAAAAGCGTTTTACCGCAGAGTACGCAGAGTTACGCAGAGTAAAGGCGAAACATAGAGGGTAGAGATATCCCTGGATGTTCGAACTTATCTCCAGGACTGTTGGGCTTTTCTCTTTTTTCTCTTCCTTTGTGTTACTTTGCGTACTCTGCGGTGAGAATCTTTTGCCGTTTCCTTTTATTGTCCAATGTGCTGAATAGATACAAATCTTTACATCATCTGCGTAAATTTGCATTTATCCGCGTCTAAAAAAATGATCGGCAGGTGCAGCACCGAAAATCCTGCATCAAGTCAAAGCATTTACCTTGGCGGCCATAATGAAATCATTTTCATGCAAGCCTCCGATTTTGTGCGTATAGAATACGACTGTGCAATAACCCCAACTGTAGGTCAGTTCCGGATGATGGCCTTCCGCATCTGAAATCTCTCCCACCCTGACGGCAAAGGCCTGGGCTTGTGAGAAGTCAGGGAATTTAAATGTTCGTGATAACTGCGTGCCTTCATGATTGAGACCCCATGCCGGCACTGTGGACAATATGGCGCGTGCTGCTTCTGCAGTCATTGGTGGCACGCCGCCCTGGCAGGGAATACAGTTTTTATCTTTCAAGACCATCATCAACTCCTGATACGTAGTATAGCATGCTGCATTCAATGTAACCATCCGACGTTGAATGAGGATGCAGGGCAGTTAATATTATTCTGTTCAAATGGGCGGGTTGCTTCCCAGGGGTCGGCTTTGAACCGTGGCGTACTCAGCCAAAGTGTTATCGAAGCACATGCAGCCCGGACGTCATTGCATGGAAATATTCTGTTTGGCAAACACGGATGCCCACATTGTAAACGCGCCCGCAAATACCTGGATCAGGCGCATATGACTTACGATTATCGTGATGTGATAAAATAACCCGTAGCTTTGTATGAAATGCTGGTCCGGGTAAAATCCATTGTTGGAAATACAGTGCCGATTACCGTACCGCAAATTTGGCTGGAAGGTGAATACATTGGCAATGCCGATGCGTTGGCCGCTATTCCGGGGCGTAAAATCAAACCAAATCCGGAACATGGCCGATGTTCACTTTCTCCACCTTAACCCGCATATTGCACGAAGGTTTCACCACGAAGTACGCAAAGTTACACAAAGGAAATCCAAAATAGGTAACCCCCGGAATTGTGAAAGAGGCTCGTTATATCTCATTTTTTACTTTGCGTACTTTGCGGTAAATGTTTAATGACAGGAGTGATCTGGGCAGATTCCCCTAATGATAGAAAAAGACTATCGGGTCTGCTCCTTGTCCTTTATGCAGGTGGTGAAACTCCGTCCAGCAATAATTTGTATTCGATTGCATCCACCAGTGCCTGATAACTGGCATCAATGATATTCGTGGAAACGCCCACTGTGCCCCATTTATGCTGGCCATCGGTGGACTCGATGAGAACGCGCACACCGGCTTCTGTCGCCTGTTGCGTCGTCAATACGCGAACTTTGTAATCAATGAGCCGCAGTTCTTTCAGGGTTGGATAAAAATCCTTAAGTGCGGCTCTGAGTGCCCGGTCCATGGCATTCACCGGGCCGTTCCCCATACTCGCCGTGTGCGCCATTTTTTTACCGACACGTACCATCACCGTTGCTTCAGCCTGCGGTGTTTCATCATGTCTACGTTTCTCATCAATGACACGAAAACCTTTTAATTCAAAGAAGTGGCGGAACTTTTTCTTGGTTTTCAACAGCATCAAATGAAATGATGCCTCCGCTCCCTCGAAAGCAAATCCATGATCTTCCAGTCTCTTGATCTGCCTGACCAGTTTTACAACAGCAGGATCTTTTTCGTCCAGTTTCAACCCGAATCCGGCTTTGGCCGCCATGACCAGTACATTGCTGCGTCCGGCCTGATCAGACACCGTAATGCGCTGCCTGTTGCCCACGGTTTCCGGTGGCAGGTGTTCATACAGGCTGGATAACTTGCGTACGGCCGAGACATGTACACCGCCTTTGTGGGCGAAAGCATTCTGGCCAACAAAAGGCTGGTGCCGCCATGGCAGACGATTGGCCATCTCGTTTACAAAATCCGACAATGCCTTCAATCCGGCAAGCTGTTCCCGCCCGATACCGCAATCCATTTTTGCTTTCAGAACCAGATTGGGAATAATTGAAATCAAGTTTGCATTGCCGCATCGTTCGCCGATGCCGTTGATGGTGCCCTGCACGTGCCTTGCCCCGTTTTCCACCGCGGCCAGTGAGTTGGCAACGGCCAGTTCACTGTCATTGTGCGCATGAATGCCCACCACGGCATTGGGAAAACGGGCAACCATATTGCTGACAGCCATACCGATGGTGGACGGCAGGTTGCCTCCATTGGTGTCACACAATACCAGCGCATCGGCGCCTGCATCCGCGGCAACGGCAAGAACCTGTACGGCATATTCCGGATTTGCCTGATAGCCGTCAAAAAAATGTTCGGCGTCAAACAACACCTCGGGAAAATGGCGTTTCAGATAGCGAATAGAGTCATGCACCAGCTTCAGGTTGTCCTGTAGTGAAATGCCCAGCGCTTTTTCAACATGCAAGTCCCAGGCTTTGCCAAAGATACAGACTGTGTCCGCACCGGAGGCGATAATTTTCCTGAATCCCGGATCGCGGTCGGGCGGGCCGCCGGGCCGGGCAGTGGAACCGAAAGCGGCCAGCCGGGAGGTTTTCCATTTCCGATTACGGACCAGTTCAAAGAAGCGGTCATCCTTGGGACTGGCGCCGGGCCACCCGCCTTCGATGTAGTCCAGACCAAATTCAGCCATACGTTCCGCGATACGCTGTTTGTCCTCGGCGGAAAAGCTGATCCCCGCCGTTTGTCCCCCGTCGCGCAAGGTGGTATCCAGCAACATAATGCGTTGCGCGTCCTGATGATGCCTGTTCATATTTTGATGGTATCCTTTAGCTCATATTTGCAAATACTGCCATGACAGGACTACCCTTTATACGCAAATCTGTGATGTGACTTGTGTATAAAGGGCAGTCCCGGGAGGAAATAATGAAAGCCATCGTCATGACGCGACCGGGAGGACCGGAGGTGCTTGAAGAGCGCCGCCTGAAGCCGCCTGTGATCCGCCAGCCACATGAGGTGTTGATACGCCTGAAGGCGGCTGGCGTAAACCCGATTGATGCCAAACTGAGAAGCCGAGGCGCTTACGCCAGCGAACAGCAGGAAACTGTTTTGGGGTGTGACGGGGCGGGCATCGTTGAAGCCACGGGTGCATCCGTCACCCGGTTCCAGCCTGGGGATGCCGTCTATTATTGTCATGGGGGCATTGGTCTTGAACCGGGTAATTACGCGGAATTTGCCGTTGTGCCCGAATGGGCGCTGGCCAGAAAGCCCGCGTCGCTGGATTTCACGACAGCCGCGGCGGCGCCGCTGGTTCTGATTACCGCGTGGGAGTCACTGTTTGACCGCGCCCGGATTCAGGCTGGCCGGAAGGTGTTTATTCATGCCGGGGCAGGGGGCGTCGGTCATGTTGCGATTCAACTGGCCATCATTGGCGGTTGTGAAGTGGCAACGACGGTCAGTTCCGATGAAAAAGCCGCGTTTGCGCGCCATCTCGGCGCGCGGCATGTCATCAACTACAGAACACAGGATGTCACCGAATCATTGCTTGCATGGACGGATGGCCAGGGGGTGGACGTGGCCTTCGACACCGTGGGTGGCGACGCTTTTGCGCCATTGATTGCGGCGGTTCGTGTTTATGGCGATCTGGTGACAATCCTGCAAGTTCCCGAAGATACGGACTGGGGGGCGATCAGGCTGCGTAATCTGCGTGTTTCACAGGAGTTGATGCTGACCCCAATGATTATGAATATGGAAGGGGCGGCACGCCATCAGGCGGAAATACTGAAGCAGTGCGCGGAATATATGGATGATGGCAGGCTTACCGTGTATGTATCCCGCACCTTTCCACTCCATCAGGTCGCTGAAGCTCACCGCCTGATCGAGGCCGGGGGCACGATTGGAAAAATTGTGCTCAAGATTTAACCCGGACTATTCATGAACCCCAAGAGAAGCAAAAGATATGAGTGGCACATAAAAAAAGGCCTTGAAAAACGTAATGTTTTCAAGGCCTTATGTTTTGGTTGCGGGGGCCGGATTTGAACCGACGACCTTCGGGTTATGAGCCAGATTCAAGCCTTTCCCCCCC
>CAZJRL010000017.1:0-15039 GCA_964548425.1 uncultured Zetaproteobacteria bacterium
CCGGATTGTCAGGAATCCCATGATGAGCTACTTGTGAAATATCAGAAATTAACCCAGGAATCATGAAATTCACAAGGCCGAATCGTGGTTGCTTGTATACGGTATCGGGTCCATCCGGCAGTGGAAAGACCAGCCTTTGTGCCAGCCTGCTTGCCTGTACGCCCAGCCTGCATCTGAGCATCTCATGCACAACCCGGTCAAAAAGGCCAGGTGAAATCGAAGGCGAGGCCTATTATTTCATAAGCGCCGGCGAATTCCGGGATCAGGTTGCGCAGGGCGCCTTTCTTGAGTATGCCTCCGTACATGACAATCTGTACGGGACGCGATCCCGAGATGTTGAGTCCATGCTGGCTGAAGGTAATGACGTCCTGCTGGAAATTGACTGGCAGGGCGCCCGGCAGGTTGCGGACAAGAGGCCTGACGTCTGCCGTGTTTTTATACTGCCTCCCTCAATCAAGGAATTGCGGAGACGATTGCTGCAGAGGGGCCAGGATAGCTCAGAGATTATTGAACGGCGCATGGCGGGGGCCCAGGAGGAAATCATGCATGCGGATGATGCCGAGTTTCGTATCATTAACTGTGATTTTGGGCAGTCCATGGATGACTTGAAGGCAATTGTGCGCGCGCACCGCCTGCGCGCCCGGCTGGCTGGAGAAGTGCTGAATAAATCGTTGTAAGATACATGTTTGAGATTTTGTAAAGAGGGAAGATGACGCCGAACTATTCTACAAGCCCGCCAATGATATTTCTGAGTTTATGGCGGCATCGCTATCTAATCTGGCAAATGACCAAACGGGATGTGATTGGCCGCTATCGCGGATCCATGATGGGGTTGATGTGGTCCTTTTTTAATCCTCTGATAATGCTGGCTGTCTACACCTTTGTATTCAGTGTTGTTTTTCAGGCCCGCTGGGGTGTGGATACCAGCAACAAGATGAATTTCGCGGTAGTACTGTTTTCAGGGTTGATTGTGCATACCTTCTTTGCCGACTGTTTGAACCGTGCTCCCGGACTCATCCTGAGCAATGTCAATTACGTCAAGAAGGTTGTGTTTCCTCTGGAAATCCTTCCATGGGTTGCCATGGGGTCTGCTCTATTTCATGCGGGCATGAGCCTACTGGTTTTATTAAGTTTTACTGCGTGGATGAATGCCGGACTTCACTGGACGGTGATTTTCCTTCCGGTCATTCTATTTCCATTACTGTTCCTGACCATGGGCGCATCCTGGTTTCTGGCTTCATTCGGCGTATTTGTACGGGATGTGGGCCAGGCCATGGGACTGGTGACGATGGCGCTGATGTTTCTCAGTCCGATATTTTATCCTATATCTTCTTTGCCTGAGGCCTATCGGGGATATCTGTATCTGAGTCCATTGACATTTATTATTGAGCAGACGCGGGCAGTGCTGTTAATGGGGAATCCACCAAACTGGGCAGGATTGGGCCTCTATCTTCTGATCAGCCTTCTTATCGCCTGGCTGGGACTGCTCTGGTTCCAGAAGACTCGCAAGGGGTTCGCCGATGTTCTCTGAACCGGTTATCAGCACTGATAAGGTGAGTAAGTGCTACCAGATTTATGAGAAATCTCACGATCGACTAAAACAGGCAATCTGGCGAGGGAGAAAGCAGTTCTACCGTAGTTTCCACGCGTTGAGAGAGACATCTGTTGAAATTGGAAGCGGAGAAATTGTAGGAATCATTGGAGTGAATGGGGCAGGAAAAACCACGCTTCTTCAGCTCATCAGTGG
The DNA here is from genome assembly GCA_964548425.1 of uncultured Zetaproteobacteria bacterium. GTDB lineage: Bacteria > Pseudomonadota > Zetaproteobacteria > Mariprofundales > Mariprofundaceae > JAUZQZ01. The sequence continues at coordinate 1,748 of CAZJRL010000017.1, forward strand.
CACTCTCACCCCAAGTACCGGCTCTGTGAGAGTTAGCGGCAGGGTCGCCCCGTTACTGGCGCTTGGGGCTGGATTTAATCCGGAGTTCACTGGAAGAGAAAATGTCTATCTGAATGCAGCAATTCTAGGGTTGACTCATAGTGAGATTGAGGCTGCTTATGATTCAATCATTGATTTTTCAGAGATTGGTGAGTTCATTGACCAGCCGGTCAAGACATACTCCAGTGGGATGTATGCCAGGCTTGCATTTGCGGTTGCCACCAATATCAATCCCGACATATTGATCGTAGATGAGGTTTTGTCGGTTGGCGATGGGGCTTTTTCGCGAAAGTCGTTTAATCGGATCATGTCCTTCAAAAGGGAGGGAAAAACCATACTTTTTTGCTCACATTCCCTTTATCAGGTTGAAGCACTTTGTAGCCGAGTTATTTGGCTTGATAAGGGGCAAGTACAATTCGATGGCAAGCCCGGAAAGGTTGTAGCAGCCTACAGTGATTTTCTGGATCAGGAAACTTTAAAACGACAATCTTCCGCAGTTAGCGACACCATAACAGAAAGTTTAGTACCGGCTCCAGGCCTTGATGGAATAAAGAGGACACGTATTACAGCTGTTCATGCCCAGGTTGATGGGGTGGAAGGAAATACTCTTACGGTAGAATCTAGACATAGTGAGCTGAGCATCACGGTTTCGTTTGCTTCAGCTCCCGATTACCCATCGCCCAGCATTGCCGTAACCTTCAGTGATGCTGGCAGGAGGTTTATCAGCAGCGCCTCAAGCAAGTTTGATAAAGTTATTCTAAAACGTGATGAAAAGGGTAATGGAAGTGTAGGAATTACTTTTCCAAAATTTCCACTGCTTAAAGGAAATTATGGGCTAGACGTGTATTTGATGTCTGAAGATGGAGTGGGGGTGTTGGATAAGGCAAGAAATATTGCCGAATTGATCGTGGTTCAGGATGATTTAGTGCAGGGAATCGTAAGCTTCACACACAAATGGAATCAAGAGTGAGAACAGTTTAATAATGCATGGGGGGCGATTCAGCCATGATGGAAAGATGTTCATCTACCAACAAATTTATTATGTCTGATAATACAGGGGATGAGGGAAGTTATTTCGAATGCAAGGGTCAGCAGTAACTATGAATACTCAAAACTGCAACATTCCCATTTTTGTTGGAGGGTTCAGGAGTGGTAGCACATTATTAATTAATCTACTTGGTTTACATCCCGAGTTGGCCCCCTTATTCGAAACGAGGTCCATTTGCGAAGCCCTGCGTTGGCTGCGTGTTCTCAACGATCCCCGAGAAGAATCTATTGAGGCCCGGATTGTTCAGATGATTCTTCCCCCCGGGTTTTGTGGTTTTTCCGCGAAGTCTGTTTCATCCAGAATGCGTCGACTTATACAGCTGACGGAAGACCGGATTCACAACAGGATTCATCACGGAAAGGCCAACCATGAAAGTTATCCCTTAGGGATGGATTATATTCTCTATGATCTGTTTGAAGCAGATGAGGCGGTGGGGCAATGGTTGGCAAGGGTGACCGAATGTTCTGCCATTGAAAATATTGCACGAGCTACCGGCCTGCTCATCAATAAACTTGGAGAAATGCAGGTAGAAAAACTGCAAAAGCCGATTTGGGTTAATAAGACTCCGGAATTGCCCCGATTCGGCCATGAGTTGCGCCAGTGTCTGGGGCGTTGCAAAATTATTCACATGATTCGTGATGGGCGTCAGGTAGTTCTTTCGGCAACCAAATTGCAATGGGGGTCTGTTTCAGAAATATCTGAACTGTGGCGAGGTCTGATCGAAGAGAGCAGAGTAGCGGCAATCGAGACTCAAGAGGATTATCTGGAGATATATTATGAGGATCTAATCCGGGATCCATCAAAGACACTTGACCGAATCTTCGTTTTTCTGGGGATTGAGACGATCGGGCAAGAGGTTATCGATAAATACTATCGATACTCGGACAAAGAGATTAAGCCGCAATCCCACGGAACAGATAGTTTGTCAGATTATGATTTGCAGATCTTCGATCGTATTGCCGGTTCTCTGCAAAGAGAGCTGGGTTATCTCACATGAGCAGCTGTTTATTCTCTGAAATCTGTCTATATGAAGTGCTTCAATTGAGTTGAATCAGTCAACCTCGTTATTCAAACAATTTGATTTTCCCTTGAATGTATATGCCATCGCACTTTTTCTGGAAGAAGGGCGGGTAGACTACTTGCATTATGGCTTGGCTGAAAGCGGGGGTGAACCTGCATGGCAGGCGCAGCAGCGATCAACAGATCTTATTCTTTCCCGTCTGCCTGATTCTCAATGCCGCCTTCTTGAAGTTGGTATCGGTTTAGGAACAACCTTTCTGAAGCTGGAGAGGCTTGGCCATGAAGTTACTGGCATTACACCGGATAGTCATCAGATTGATGTGGTCAGAACTCTGGCTGGAGAACACGCCAGTCTGATCCACACCCGTTTTGAAGATATAAAACCCGATTCAGGCCCCTATGACCTTATTTTAATGCAGGAATCTGCCCAATATATCAATACACTGGATCTTTTTAATCAGGCCTATAATCTGCTGGTTGACGGAGGGGAGCTCCTCATTCTTGATGAGGTAACTTTGCATTCCACAAAAGAAGAAAGCGAGAACTTACCTATCTTGGCGTATGTAGTGGCCATTGCTGAGCGATGTGGTTTTGAATTGATAGAGAAGATTGATCTCTCATCAAAGGCGGCGCCCACACTAGATTACTTGTTGGAAACAATGGAGAAGCATAAAGATGAGATCAAGCATGAGCTGAGCCTGTCTGAGGAGGCATTTGCTGCTCTGATAGCATCAAACCGCGCATACAAACAAAATTATTCTGACGGTGTTTATGGCTATGTTTTCTTGCGGTTTGGAAAGGTTAAGCTACCACGCTGGCAGCTTAGCTTGGGTCATTCACAGAACATGCCCGCAGTACAATGTCTTTTTAGAAGCGTGTTTAACCAGGAAATGTCTTCAGATATGTGGTATTGGAAATATGGCGAAGACAGAGGCCAAGAAATTCTCGCATGGAGAAAAGGCTGTCTTGTAGCTCATTATGGTGGCATGACGAAAAGGATTATGTTTTTCGGCGAAGAAAAATTAGCTTGTCAGATTGGCGATGTTATGGTGGATTCCAAAGAAAGATGCGCATTTACAAAGATGGGGCCCTTCTTCCTCACTGCTGTTTGTTATCCCGAATTATTCACTGGTTTTGGAGCTCGACATTTGGTTGGTTATGGCTTTCCAAACAGTCGACATATGAAACTGGCAGAAAAACTTGGTTTATATAGAAGTGTTGGGAGTATGGTTGACATTCAATGGGAAAAATTACCAGCCCATCCCCGGTTTCTATCTCGCATCCGGCATATTGATCCTGCCAGAGATATGTGTCATGTGGATTCTTTGTGGAAGGCAATGAGCCGGGATTTCCAGGATGCTTTAATTGGTGTGCGTGACTGGCATTTTGTAGAACACCGTTATATTTCGCATCCCACCAAAAAATATGAGGTGATCCTGGTTTGTTCACGGATTAAATCTGTCCCTATGGGCATTTTGGTGCTAAATAGAGAAGGTGAGCAACTAGAGCTGGTTGATGTTATAGCTCCTTTGTCAAGCATCCCTCTGTTGATTGTCCAGGCACGTCGTCTGGCGGGGTGTTGGAAATTTAATGAACTGCATTGCTGGATTACAAAAAACTTCTCCCAAATCTTCGTTCAGACAGATGGCAGAGAATTCTCTACTGAAATACAAATTCCAACCTCCATATGGACGAATGGCCCTGACCCGAGTGCCATCAGGGAACATTGGTGGTTGATGGCGGGTGATACCGATTTTCGGTGATTGTGGGTGCGGAAGGTAGAGTTTTCTGCTGAGTTGGAGGCTGAGGTGGTTAAAGCAGAAATAGAAGTTATTCTGCGCTTCGGCTATGATTTACAAGCAACTCAATGAGTGTGGTGCTACAGCTAAGGATGCTCTGAAAAAGTCAGAGCATCCACGCGGCTAACGGATTAGCTGCCAAAATCATGCGCGTAGGCGTTTGATTTGTGAGAGAAGGGGAAACCGCGCTTTTCCCTTCTCGTACTGAAAAACTGCATGGATGCAGTTTTTCATACCTTCCCTAACAAGAGATCGGCAAGGAGTTAATAACATGGAGACTAATATTTTTCGAAATATGTGGGATCATATGCAGAAGGAAGGCTATTTTCGGAAGCACCCTCACTACACTGACTGGCACGAAAATGCGGAAGACGCCAAAGAGTTTGATCCTGATACAGTTGATCTTGGCGCAGACCCGGAGCCTATCCTGAATGGTATTGATTTTTCAAAAGAAGATTTGGTTATAGATAATGATTTTTCTCTTGAGCTTCGCAGGGCATTGAAAAGAAACGAATATTATTGGCTTCCCAGAATGTTTGACCTCCCTCCCGCCGGCACTGTTCTTGATCTCGGTTGCGGGTATGGGAGAAGCCTTGAATGGCTTCACAAGGTTTATGACCGCTCTATCGGTGTAGACATCTCGGATTATGTTATCGATATAGCAAAAAAAAGATTCAGATCGATTGATAATGTATCCTTTTTTTCAAGTGACGGGGTGTCTTTTCCTCGGGATATTAAGGACGAATCCATAGATTTTATCTACTGTTTTACCGTGTTCCAGCACATTCCACGTGAGTTTACTGTTAGGTATTTGAAGGAGTGTCGCCGAGTTCTCAAACCGGAGGGGAAAATAATCTTTAATCTTATATCCGGAATCAATGAGGATGTTGACGAGGGAGAGCCGGGGACAGAATGGGTAATTGGCTATGGTATTGAGCAGGCAAGGCTTCTGGCGGACAGGGTCGGGCTGAAATTTACAAGAATCAATCGATGGAGAGCAACAAAGATGAATGCCAGTTGGTTGTGGGTGGAGGCGATAAAGTAAGTTTTATTTAGAGACTTTATCGTGATGAAACTTTTGGTCGTTACCAGGGAATCTTCCGAGGATAAATGTTTTGGTTTAGGGAGGAGTCTGAGGCCTGTCCTGAATGAGATCAAAAGAGATGAGATTGAAGTGAGATATCTGTGCCTTGATGATGCAGGCCAGCGAAGCAAGACTTTTCTGCAGTTTCTTCAAGCCAATTACCTTACAAACCTTCTTGCCCGACTCTTCAGGGGAACCGACTTTCCTCTGCTACTTGGGGTTGTGCTGGAAAGGGTGAATATGGGGCGTTTGGCAGCAAAGGTGATGACAAGAGAGGGATATACTCACGTCCATTGCCATGACCCATTCATTGCCGTCGGTTATCGGTTATTTTCCAGCTTGTCTTTTGGACACAAGGCAAGGTGGGGACTCACCGAACACGGATTTGGTTCCTATTCGCATGCTTTTCATGACTATGGAATAAATACAGGTTTAAAGGTCATGCGGTGCTTGAAACGTTGGGAATCCAGGGTTTTATTGTCTGCTGACTGGGTTATTTCACCTACATGGAGTGCAAGGGATCAACTTTCCAGGGATCTGTCCATTGGCACGGTCCCTGACTCCTGGCATGTCATTTATCATTCTCGTCCCCGGGTGAACAAGCTGCCCAGGAAAGAGGCTCGGCGTTTGCTGGGTTGGGACAATAACTGTCTCTATATTATTGCAGTGGGCCAATTTATTGCTCTGAAGCAATTTGAAGTTCTTATCAAGGCCTGCGCCAGCTTGAGAGATTACGACTTCAGGATTGTCTTGATAGGTCACGGGGATCAGTCGGATATCCTGAGAGTGGCTAAAGAGCTGAAGCTGGATGACCGTCTTCATTTCACCTTTGCTGAAGACATGGGGCTATATTATTCCGCAGCGGATATTTATTGCAGTACTTCGCGCTCTGAATCTTTCGGACTTGCAAACCTTGAAGCGATCAGCCTGGGGCTGCCAGCAATTTGCACTGCGGTAGGGGGCGTCCCTGAGGTAGTTGGTACCGGTGCATGGCTGATACCTACAGACAATGACGAGGCCCTGACCATGGCCCTTCAGTCACTCCTCGACCATGAGGGTGTGCGGGCAGATTTGTCTGCCCGCGCCTTGAGTTGGACGCAGGGTTGGCCTGATTCTGCTGAAATTGCGGAGATGTATATGAACGTTTATCAGGGGGGTACACCTCCCTCTCAAAAGAAGACGAAAGTTGTGCCGGTTCATCATGAGGATGATATGGCTGCATTCCATCAACAAGTCAGAGATTTTAGTGCATGCCCACTTCCCGGACATCTACTCTTGCCTTCCAAGGGAAAGATTTTGGTTGTTGCACCACATGCGGATGATGAAACATTAGGTTGTGGTGGCACATTACATTTACTGAAAGAGAAGGGAAACTCAATAAAAATTATTGTCATCACAGATGGTGCGAAAGGGGATCCACGTGGATATGGTCAGGGAGATGTGGTTAAGGAACGGATCAAGGAACTAAAAGCAGCAATGCTGGTGCTTGGTATTGGCGATATCGAGTTCATGTCTGAACCGGATGGTGAATTTTCCCATTCTGATCCTATACAGAAGATAATCTCTGGTTTGTTAAGAGAGTACCAGGCCGACTGGCTATTCTTGCCCTCTATTCTGGACTATCATCGTGACCATGTGGGAATATCCCTTTCCTGGCTGGATTGCTGGCAGAAAAACGGATGCTATGAGCGTCTTTTTCTGTATGAGGTATGGCAGCCTCTTCCGGCAACATGGCTGGTAGATATCTCAGATGTTGTTCAGGCGAAAGAAGATGCCCTGAAGTGTTTTAAACTTCCATTACGGTATTATGATTATCTGAGCCTGAGTTCGGGACTGTCCAGCTACAGGGGGACATATCTATCGAAGAAAAATTGTCATGCTGAGGCATTTCTTGAGCTGAAAAAAGAGACATGGAAATCTGTTGTGAGGCCACTGCTTTCGATAAGAGCATATCAAGATAGCGCACTGAGGACAGGTTAACCTCTCTATTTCATTCTTATCCAGAACGATGATCCATGAACCTCTATAAGATTATTTTGTAAATTATCCCTTTTCTCCGGTTGGGCCAGTCTTGATTCGAGATCAAGTTCAATGTCACCGTTCATTTCAGGGGACTGCCACAGAGGGTTGAGAATAGCTCTTAGTTCCGGCTCCATGCTGATAAATGCATTAGGTAAAATAACCTCAAACCTGTTACCCTCGGCCAGCAGGTAGGCGGCCAATACGTATTGCTCGGAATAATATCTATCTATCCAGTAAGGCGGGTAGTCGAAGGGCAACGCAATATCATGGAATTCGACCAGATCGCCTGGCTTCAGACGGGGAAGAATATCCAGAAATACGACAGTGGCATCCGAATTCATAAATATCCGGTGTGAATTGTCGACAAAAAGAATGTCTCCGGAATCTAACTGATCAAACAGCTCAAGATCTATATCTTCCAGTGGTTTGTGGATAGTTTTATTGGAAATAGCCTCAATTCCGGCGGGGGGGAAGGGATCTATTGCTGTGATCCTGGTTTCCAATTCAAGATCGGAAATAGACTGTCTTGCAAACCTTGTAGAATTTCCGTTGCCAATTTCAAAATATTGTTTTGGTTTGATTGCGCCGATGAAACCATATATTGCGACCGCATCCAGACCTGGTAGTGTGTTATTGATCCAGTAAGGTCGATTTGGATTCTGGCGGTTGGCATGTCTGGAGATAGATCTATACTGGTCCAGAAATTGAAGGAAGGAATGCAACCATTTTGAATATGTTTTTCTCCCCCGATTCAATATTTCATGTATCCTTGGATGTGGCGGCTTTCCCCAACCATATCTGGGTTCCGAATGAACGGGATAGTCTAGATAAATTGGATGGATCAAATTATTGTTGCCAGGATGCATGAATATTCTTCCTGTTATTTTAGCGTGATAACAATATTAAAGAAGCATGTGGCTTCCAAAATAATGATTTATTTATCTCTCAGTGTTGAGGCTAATGGGGAATATTATAATAGCCAGATTTATCTTTAGACAGGACTCATGAAAAGCGAACTTATACCCCGTAAAGATGGCAGCCCAGGAAGAGGCAGAGTGCTTGTATTGGCATCACATCCGAGTGATGAAGTGTTTGGTTGTGGCGGGGCAATCATCCGGCACGTTGCCGCCGTTGATCCAGTCCATGTTGTTATTGTAACTGATGGAAATTTTCAGGAAAAAGATGGTGCCGACAACCCCGATTATGCCGAGACCCGTCGACAGGAAAGTATCGAGGCAGCCCGAATCCTTGGCTATGGGGATCCTGTGTTTTTGGGGTTGCAGGATCGAGGCCTCGAATATGGTGAAAAATTCATCCGCCAGCTTCTGGATGAAATCGAAAAGCATAAAGCCGATCTGGTTTATACCCCGTCTATCTTTGAAATGCACCCGGACCATCGGGCGCTTGGGATGTCTGCCCTTGAAGCCGCCCGAAGAAGTGAGAAGCCTCTGAAGCTGGCTATGTACGAAGTTGGGGTGCCTCTGCGGCCGAACCTGTTGCTGGATATCTCCGATATCAGGAAACAAAAACAGAAGGCAATGGGGTGCTTCAAATCGCAACTCAAGATCCAGAATTACAGTGAACATATCTCTGCCCTGAACAGATTCCGCACTTATACGCTCCCCAAGAGTGTAACTGCCGCTGAGGCCTATATAGTTTCCAGCACCGAGGAATTGAGTGGTGATCCTTTCGGCATTTACAGTTCAGAATTTGATCGCCAGGCCAAATCCGGCCTGAAACTTGACCCGGGAAACTCTCCATTGGTTACAGTCATCGTTCGCAGTATAGGCCGCGAAGCCTATCTTCGAGAGGCCCTGGATTCGGTCGCCCTGCAAACCTATCCGAATATTGAAGTACTAATTATCAATGCAAAAGGGGAAGGCCATCCTGAACTCGGTGAGTGGTGTGGAAGATTCCCCCTTCGGGTGTGTGGATTGGGTGAACCTCTACCCCGAAGTCGGGCGGCAAATGTGGGGCTGGACAATGCCAGGGGCGAATACCTGATCTTTCTCGATGATGATGACTTATTTTATCCAGATCATATCACAAATTTGATGGAAGCATTGAAAGGCAATGGAAAATTATTACTTGCTTATGCTGGCGTTGAATGTAAGAAGCTGCAAGAGGATGGGACATGGGAACATTTCGTAACTTATAATGATCCCTATGATTCCATTCGCTTGCTGGCTACAAACTATATTCCAATCCATGCAGCAATTTTTAGCCGAAAATTACTGGATTCAGGTTGTGCCTTTGATGACCAACTAAATCTCTGTGAGGATTGGGATTTCTGGATTCAGGCATCTCGCGTGACCGATTTTTTGCATGTTAATTCAGTCAGTGCAAAATATCGCATATCAGCTCAGGCTTCGGACATCTGGTTCGATAAAGACGTGGCAGAAAGAGCTGCGGATACAGTTATTGAAAAATGGGAGAAAACCTGGACCAAGGCCCAACGCCTGAGGATTGTTACCAATGCCGGTGAGATGTATCTAAGGAACAAACAGACCGAGTCTCTGAAGAAAGCCTATGACGCTCGGGCAGAACAGATAGCCCAATTGGAAAAAGCCTATCAGGCCCGTACTGAGCAGGTCGAAAAGTTACAAAATGCCTACCAGGCACGTACGGATCAGGTAAAGCATCTGGAAAAAACCTACAAGGATGGTCGTTATACTAAACGATTAAGAAAGGCTTATGATGATCGCACTAATCAAGTAAAGCGTTTAGAAGAAGCAAATCATGCCAGAGCTAAGGAAGTCGAACATCTGAAAAGTGCTTATGAGGCAAAATGTAAGCATATAGAACGGTTGGAAGAAAGTCTTGAATTTCAATCTAAGGACATGGAACGGACAAAGACCTAATTGAAGATTAATTCCTTTTTTCCAAGAAAAAATTTAATACAGCTTCCAAGATTGGAGAGATAAATGAGTTATGATAAGAAATATCAGTTTGCTGCGATGGCACCAAGGTTGCTGCCCTCGCCTTGGTGGATAGGGCACATTCCATTTGCCTTCCAGATTGTTGATACATTAAAGCCAAGGAAAATCGTCGAACTTGGTGTTTACAACGGGGCTTCATTCCTGGCTTTTTGTCAGGCTGCTGAAAATCTGCATTTGGCAGGAAAGTGCTATGGAGTTGATACATGGGAAGGCGATATTCATATGGGGGAATTTAAAGAGAGCCTGTACCGGGATATCTCAGAGTATTGCGCAAAGAATTACCCGAATTCCGCTGTCCTGATACGCAAGACCTTTGATGAAGCTGCCTCAGAGTTTAAAGAGAATTCAATTGACCTCCTCCACATTGATGGCACACATACATATGAGGCTGTGAGTAATGATTATCACACTTGGCTTCCTAAAATGTCTAAACGAGGAGTTATTTTATTCCATGATATCAATGTTACCTATGAAATGGTTGGCGAGGCGGCAAGCGAATTCGGTGTACGGGATTTTTTTGACTCGGTTAAGGATCAATATCCTCATTTTGAGTTCAAGCATTGTTACGGGCTCGGTGTCCTCATTGTTGGCAAGGATGCTTCCCCGCCAGTCCTTAAAATGGTTGAAGAAGCGAAATCCACCGATTTTACGGATTATTTTTCTCAATTAGGAGCAAATGTGTTGCAAGCTTACGAAAAACAGGAAAAAGAAACCCATGGCATTGCCAAAAGCAATATCCTCGAGTTAAGAAGGGTAATAGGCAATTGGACTCGTAAGCTGAGAGTGAAGTTTGGCTCTTAGCTCAAACTGTGCAATACCCGCGAAAGAAATGTTGAATATAAATAATGGTGCTTCCGTCAAGCTAGTGCCTTTTTATTTTCCACAGTTCCATGCCATTCCTGAAAATGATGAGTGGTGGGGTAAGGGATTTACCGACTGGGTCAATGTCAAAAAGGGGAAACCGCAATTTAAGGGGCATTATCAACCCCGTCTGCCTCTGAACGATAATTATTATGACCAGTCAAAAAAAGAGGTGATAAAGTGGCAAATCGACCTGGCGAAGTCCCATGGGATCTATGGATTTTGCCACTACCATTACTGGTTTGATGGCAAACAATTATTGCAAACACCAACAAATATCCTTCTTGAGTCAAAAGAACTGAATTTTCCGTTCTGCCTGTGCTGGGCCAATGAAACATGGTCCCGCCGATGGGATGGCCGCGATCATCATATACTGGTTAAACAGACTCATATTCCGGAAAAGAAGAGATGGCTTAAACATTTTCAATATCTAATTAGGGCATGGAGTGATGAGAGGGCGATCAAGATCGATGGCAAGCCTGTTTTTATTATTTACAGAGCCCATAGAATTCCAAAAATTGGCGAGATGTTTGATTTTTGGAGAAGCAGGGCGGAAGAGTATGGATTAAAAGGGATCTATTTTGTTGCCATGAAACAATACGAGTTCCCCTATCATGATTTCCTGAAGTATTTTGATGCTGTTATTCAGTTTCAGCCGTTTGAGGCTGTCTATTCACCTGATTTTGATACCAGTAGCGTTAGACATAGTCGCTGGTTTCAACTCATACGCCGGTTGCCTGAGCCGGTTCTGGAGGTTTTTCGGTCTCTAAGAACAACATACTTTAAATCGCTGACTTTTTATGACTACGATGCTGTCTGGGAGCAGATTATCAAAGAGAAGCATGAAAGAGGCATGACAACTTTTCCGGGTGCATTTGTGGATTGGGACAATGCAGCCAGGTACCGCGATCGTGCAACTGTTTTTCGTGGAGTTTGTCCGGAACGTTTTGAATACTGGTTCAAACAATTACTGGAAAATACTTTAAAGAGACCTCAAAAAGAGCACATGATTTTCCTGAATGCATGGAATGAATGGGCAGAAGGGACATATCTCGAGCCGGATATAAAAAATCAGTATAAGTATCTGGAAGCTATTATGAGAAGTAATGAATCCACTCTTTCCTCAGATGCCTCGTTCAGAGAAAACGGAATGCATTGATGGCTAAAAATATGGGCGAGCAAATGCCTCAATTAGCCTCTGATATTATTCTCTCGGTACATATCCCCAAGACGGGAGGTATTACCCTGTATAACCTGCTTGAACAGAAATTCGGGAAGGGCTTAGTTAGTGATTACCCCGATCGTCAGGAAATGAAAGGCCGTACTGATCCCGTGGAAGTAATCCATGGCCATTTTGAAATCGCTGATTATCTGCAACTGGCGCCTCATGCGCGCATTATAACCTTTTTACGTGAGCCATTGAGCAGAGCCTTATCGCACTATTATTACTGGCTTAATCCCCCCTCTTATGTTCCCAAAAATGATCCGGTCTACGTCAAGTATTTTGTTGAACAAAAACCAGACATTGAAAAGTTCCTTCTGGCCAGGGAATTATGCAATATCTGTACCAGCTTTCTGCATCCTCTGGATCATCCAGAGCAATTCTGGTTTATTGGCTTTCAAGAAACATTTGCAGATGACATTGCACGCCTGCAACAAATGCTGGACATGCCCGTGCGCGAACAGCCCATTCTTAATCCTGGCCGGCCTAGGCCCAAGCTGGATATCCCTAAAAATATAATAGAGGAATTCTATAAACTGAACTGGAGGGACAAGGCGTTCTACGATCTCATGCGATTAAAATTTAAGCCGTCTGCTGCTGGCTCTTCTGATTTCGCCCCAACCTGCGGCAATGCCGCTGACATTGAGCGCGAACTTTGGCAGTTGAAGGCAGATCACGCCAACCTGGAATTGAGTTACAAAAAATTGAGTGAAAGATATTGCCAGATTGAATCATCAACCTCATGGAGGTTGACCAAGCCACTTCGCAGCCTAGTTCAGCATATCCGCCGATTGAGAAATCAGATATGACGAATCCGGTTCTGGATGGAAATTCGTAAGCATGGATATATTGTCGGAAGGCGATTGCCCGGATTTATCTCCTGACTTACTGGTATCCATCCATATTCCAAAGACGGGTGGGACAACTCTGGGTGGAGTGCTCAAGGAAAAATTTGGTGACGGCTTGTTTCTGGACTATCCATACCTGGAAGGAATTCAAGAAAGAAAGAGGCCAATTGATGCCGTGCATGGGCATTTTTTTCTGCTAAAATATTTTAACTTGCAGCACCTTGTCCCAAATCCAAGAGTTGTTACATTTCTTCGAGAGCCTCTTGACCGGGCATTGTCCAATTTTTTCTATTGGCTGAATCTTCCGGAACCACAAAATTCTGATGTTTACAGGAAATATTTCCTGGATATGAAACCAGATATGGAAACATTTTTACTTGCTCCGGAAATGACTAATATTTGTAGTAAAT
>CAZJRL010000017.1:15139-19324 GCA_964548425.1 uncultured Zetaproteobacteria bacterium
CCAGATATGGAAACATTTTTACTTGCTCCGGAAATGACTAATATTTGTAGTAAATATTTAATGCCCATTGACCGGCCTGACCATTTTTGGTTTGTCGGCTTTCAGGAGACATTTGCGGAAGATATTGCTCGCCTTCAGCAAATGTTGGATATGCCAATTCGGAAACAACCCTTTCTCAATAAACAATGGAAATCAAAGCCTTCCGTTGAAATTCCTTTAAAGCTTATTGATCGGTTCTATGAACTGAACTGGCAAGATAAGGCTTTTTACGACCTTATGGTTTCTGACCGGAGACGCCATATGTCAACACGGTTTATTACGGTTCCAACCATGCCTGCACAGCGCCAGGGAGATCCGAATAATGGATTGGATCCAGAATGCAAAACCTGAAGGGATGACTCTCATGGCAAGGATAGACATTGCTATTTAATTCATACGAATTCATTTTCGCATTTCTACCAATCACTTTATTCGTTTTCTTTCTGATTGGCGCCCGTTCGCATCACCGTCTCTCGGTCGCCTGGCTTGTCAGCATGTCTCTCTTTTTCTATGGCTGGTGGAATCCTGTTTATCTGGGGTTGATTCTGTTTTCCATGCTGTTTAATTACAGCTTGGGCTCCATCTTGTGCGGCAAACACGCAAACAAACTGCAGCTCGCACTTGGAGTTACCCTCAACCTGGGTCTTCTGGGTTATTTCAAGTATGCGAATTTCTTTGTGGACAATTTGAACATTGCGCTTGGTTCCTCATTCAATCTCGAACACATTGTTTTGCCGCTTGCGATTTCCTTTTTTACCTTCCAGCAGATCGCCTATCTGGTTGACGCCTTCAGGAAGGAAACAACGGAATACAATTTTCTCCATTATTGTTTGTTTGTGACGTTCTTTCCCCAGCTTATCGCCGGCCCAATTGTGCATCACCGGGAAATGATGCCTCAGTTCGGGCATGACTCCACCTTCCGATTCAACCCCCGGAGCATGGAACTGGGCATAACGATGTTCGGTATGGGATTGTTCAAGAAAGTCATACTCGCAGACGGGGTAGCGGCGTATGCCTCGCCCGTATTTGATGCCGCCGCCAAAGGATCCCTGCTGACATTCGCGGATGCCTGGATTGGGACCCTGGCATATACCTTTCAGTTGTATTTTGACTTCTCGGCCTACTCCGACATGGCCATCGGTCTGGGTCTGATGTTCGGCATTCGCTTGCCCATTAATTTCAATTCTCCGTATAAAGCGGTCAACATCATTGATTTCTGGCGACGCTGGCACATTACCCTGTCAAGGTTCCTGCGCGATTATTTGTATATTCCACTGGGAGGAAACCGGAAGGGGAAAATCCGGCGTCATGTCAATCTAATGGCCACAATGCTGATTGGCGGGTTATGGCATGGGGCAGGCTGGACATTTGTACTTTGGGGAGGTCTGCATGGCCTTTATCTTGTCATTAACCACTTCTGGCACGCTTTACGCCGCAAACTGGGCCATGATCTGCGGAAGAGCACCCGTGCCGGGAGGATTTTGTCCGGGATGCTTACATTCTTTGCCGTTGCCGTTGCCTGGGTCTTCTTTCGCGCCGAGAATTTTGGGGCGGCCATGAGTATGTTGAACGATATGTTCGCTCCTCATCAGGCATCTCTTGCCACAATCTATCTATTTAAAAGTAGGGATATTTCAATTATTGCCGCATGGTTTCTGTCTCTTTCACTGATCCTGTGGCTCATGCCAAATCTCCAGCAATGGATGCGCTATCGTACTATTCCGGAGGCAGATAGCCAGATTTCCTCAAGCCGTCTGTTGGCCTTGATTGAATTCAAGCCAACGTTACGATGGGCAATATTTACGGCTGCCTTGACCGGAATAGCCATTCTCGGGCTGACAAGACTCAGCGAATTTCTTTATTTTCAATTCTAATGAAGCTCTCGTATTTAAAAAGGTATTTTACAGGTCTGGCAGGATTTCTGTTAGTTGCCATCCTGTTGAACCTGATTGTTGATCCATACGGAATTTTTAACTGGGCTCTCATCAAGGGTGTGAATTATCCAAAGCCAATGATTGAAAAAAATGAGAAATTGGCCAAGGCCTTATTGATAAGAACAGTGAAACCGGAAGCCATTGTTTTAGGCAGCTCACGGGCTGAATTCGGTGTTGACCCGGGTTATCCGAATTGGGGAGTGGCTCCTGTATACAATCTTGCCCTGGCTGGAGCGAATACCTATGTTATGAAAAGGTATTTACAACATACTCAAGCCTTGCATCCATTAAAAAAAGTTGTCATTGGTCTGGACTTCTTCGCCTTCAATGTCAGACGCCAGATAGCCAAGGATTTTCAAGAGGAAAATTTGGCCGTAGATATCTCTGGAAAATACAACCCGGGCTTCAAGCTGAAGATTATACTGAAATCGCTTTTTACACTGAGCACAACAATTTCATCCTTAAAGACTATTTTCGAGGCGCACGGTTACAGCGGCCAATTAATTGATCCTTTGACTGGATTGAGAAAATTCTCGTATAAGGGCCAGGTTATCGATTTAAAAGAACGCTCGAAGGTGCTGACTGCTCTAAAAAAAATCGCAGGGGCAAAGTTTAATCCTGAGAAAACGGGTATACACCCTCACAAAGGCTTTATCCGAAATGAAAATTTGTATATCAAATATGTTTATTTTGCCGGCCAGAAGCGCGAATACTTGTTGTCGGATACACAGACCCATAACTCAAGCCTGGATAACTTACGGATGATTGTTCGGTTCTGCAGGCGGCGCCATATCGCGCTTTACCTTTTTATCTCTCCGCCTCATGCCCGTCAGATGGAAGCTATACGCGCGATTGGATTGTGGCCCCTTTTTGAGCAATGGAAAAGGGAATTGGTAAAAGTGGCTGAGGAAGGCAGGGTCGGAGAAGGGTACTCGCTCCCACTTTGGGATTTTAGTGGATATAACGACATAACTACAGAGGATGTTCCCGAAGCGGGTGTGATGACCGGTTATCTCGATTCTTCCCATTATCAACCGGGTGTAGGCGATATGATCCTGGATAGGGTGCTAAATAACAAGCAGGACAAAACCTTCAATTTTGGACACAAACTTACCAGTGCTACAATCGAAGATGTACTGGCGCTGATTAGAAAAGAACGGGAACAGTACCATGAATCACACCCAAAAGATGTCCAGGAAGTTGAAGCGCTGGCCAAAAAGTCCGGGATTGTTCCGTCCAAGGTTGTCTTTATTGGCGGGGACAGGCCAATTGGCGCCCGTCTGCTCCGATAAGAGAAAGGTTGGGTCTTTCTATGAAGCAAGCCGATTTTTTTGAGTACTTTTCCTATTTACAGAAAAAGAGTCTGTTAGGGATCTGGTATCGCAAATACTATCTATACCCGCGACTGAAATCCTGCTTATCGGGAAAGGTTCTGGATGTGGGATGCGGGATTGGCGATTTTCTGGCATTTCGCCGGGATACAATAGGAATTGACATCAACCCGTTTAACATCGATTACTGCACCAGCAGGGGTTTGGAGGCTTATCTGATTGAGGATGGGAAATTCCCATTTGAAGCCGATTACTTCGATTCCGTCACTATGGATAATGTCCTTGAGCATCTGGACCAGACTGAACCTGTCTTCAAGGAGATTTTTCGTGTACTTAAACCACATGGATTCATTTTAATCGGTGTTCCCGGTGAAAAAGGATTTCAGGCGGATTCCGACCACCGTTGTTATTATGATGAAGATAAGCTTGTTACAACAATGGAAAATGCAGGTTCCAGAGTTCACAGAATCCTGCATATGCCATTTAAATCCACATGGATGAATCAACATGCCAGCCAATACTGTATCTATGGGCTTTTCCAGGCCGAATAATTATACAAGCTGGATCATAACTGGTTAGCAGCGGCACCTATTGTGAAGGAGTTCGCTTTGTCCGGCACATTTTCGAGCACGAGGATGAATCCCCGGGTTCCACTGGATAGAATCGGCATTGTGTCCTCGGGCGGAGAGATGAAGGGTACGCGCTGGATGGCGTTTCCCAGGGGTTTCAGTGTGATTGGCCGGAGAATTTCTTGCACGATTTGCCCCGATGCTTCCCCGGACAGAAGCGATATGCGCATTGCAGGAGGCGGCAGCGTACTCTGCAGCCTGTTCTCCACCCTTCCTTCGATGAGCAGAACCAGACTGTGGTCGGTACGCTCA
>CAZJRL010000018.1:0-19194 GCA_964548425.1 uncultured Zetaproteobacteria bacterium
TTTTTAAAAAATGATTCCCAATCTCTAAATCCATCAAGCATCTCTTTTGCAATATCTTCCGAGTTATCAATGCCCATGCTGTGTCCGGCCCTAATTGCGTTTGGAATGGATGATTCCCTGTCACCTTCAGATAGCCCAATTGCAAGTTTGAATAGTTCAGTGTGAATGGCATGGGGCATGATGTCGTAAGCAGGCGTTGGGATCCATTCCTCGTTTCTGAACAGAAAAGCATGGTTTCTTAGATGATCGTCATCATTGTTACACAACACATTAAAAAGCATCCTTCTAAACCATTGCTCTCCATGATTACTGTCTGACAACTGTTTGGATATATTGTTGATTTCAACGTAAGACGAATTCATAAAGTCCATCTCAACCCGGCCTGTGGCTGTTAGTGCAGACATGAATGGAATCTTTATGCCATCAACCCTGTCAAATCGTTTAACCAATAACACATCTATATCACTAACGGTTTCAATTTTTGTTTCAGCGACATCAACGCCAAGCATTTTTGCAAGTGTCATCGCTGCATGTTCGCAACGACACATGTTCACTGAATCATTATGGCGGTTAAGTTTTACAAGCCAGTCGATATCATTTTGGCGAATGGTAACCTTAGGTCTGGCACCACCCATAGATGATCCATATTGAAGTACTTCAATCATTCTTCTATCTGTGAGCTCACCGTTAGCAATTGCTTTTATTCCATCAACTAACATCATCAGTGATAACGGCTCTTCAGGAGCGGGCGCAACATCTTCATGTCCATTGAATACGGTGAACTCAATCGCTCCAACCCGGTCATTTGATGAGTTGATGAGGCAATCCATATCGCTGATTTTATCATCACTTACGTTCAATCGTTTTGCGATAATAAAACGCCCCCAGCTATCAGGTGCGGCATCGCGGAATACACCCATAAGATCATTGGATACATGGTCTTTGATATTGATTCGCAAGAAGGTTGGATCTAATGAAATCGCCTTCGGATCCAACATGTAAGCGTCTGCATAAGAAAAACGATGTTGTGAACCGTCAAAACCCAGCCGACCGGCAAGCTTCTGCTCACCATTGATATGCATCCAAACTGAAAGGATCTCAGACATGTAAATCGTTCACGTTAAAATATTTGTTTTTTGATACTTCGCAAACTTTTGATAAGTCGGTATGCTTATTCAGACACCAGAGCACATTCAACAAAACAGAAATGCTAACAGTTGATTTCCCTGCTTCCAGAGCACGCAATGTTGGCACGCTACAGTTGCAACGGCTTGCCAACCCTTTCAAAGTCCACTTGAGGGACTTTCTGCTTGTCTGTAGTCGCTTGCCAAGTTCTTTCACCTCTCGACTAACAGGAAAAGGTAAAATATGCGTCTTCTTAACCTTGCTCATAATGGAAATATAGAAAATATAATTACAAATAGCAAGCAAAACAGAAACTATATTTTCATTATGATGAAGTTCACCTGGAAAATCACCAAACTTGTAGATGTTTACCATTGCTTAAAATATGGCACTAGCCTGCATTATTCATGAATCGCCGTGATGATTGCGCAGGGCCTTTGTTCGCAACGGATTCCAAGGAAGAAGACCGTAGCCATGCATACGGACGACCGACGAGGGATTCGTTGCGAACAAAGGAACAAGCAAGGGCGCGGCAGTATTTGTGAATAATGCAGGCTAGGAGCCTGTCGGACTTATGAGAAATCTACTGTGCGGCAGGGATAGCAGCCTAAAATATCCTGATTTATCGTTACATAGTTACCACTATGCGCCTTAAAATCATGCTATTTTGGCCTTGATTCCCCACCTGCTCGCTACGATTCCCCTAAGTCCGACAGGCTCCTAGGCAATGGGTACCATCATGGTATGGTAGGGTACATCTACCTGAACCGGCATGGCCGCCTGGCCGGGAAGCCACGACTGAAAGCGAATCCGTATAGCCAGACGATTACCGGAAATATCCGGGATGGTGCCTGCCTCTACCTGTTCATGTGTCAAACCGACAATGACCAGGCCGAAATGATTGTTGCGACCGGGTAGAATCTGGTCGGAGCCCCCCGTAGCTAACCGCTGTTGCCAATCGACATAATCGTGAAACATGGCATACAGGCCCATTACCACTTCAGACAATTCTTGAATATGTTCCTTCAGTTGCTGCCGCCTTTCCATGTTTTTCCATAAAATTGGAAGCGCCTGGGGAATATTCCGCTGATGCCCTAGCCAGTCGTGTTTTTTCAGCGCATTCAGCCATGCTTCAATAAGTGCATCCGAGGCAAGCCAGTTTAATGCGCTTTCCTGCCTGTTGCGCAGGGTTTGTAGATATTTTTCAATGGTTTTACAGGAATCCATAATCCTGTCGCGAAATCCGGGGTGATTTTCAGCCAGATTTTCCAGATGTTCGCGCAGGGAAGTCAGCAGGCCGATAACTTCGGGCAATGCAGGTCTTCGTCCCTGTTCTCCGGAAAGTGAAATGCGTACATCTGTACAGGCCTGGAGCCATTCATAGGCTTGCTGTTCCCGTTCAGCTTTGGCGAGACAGGACAATCCATCACGTAATTGCAGAAAGGTTTGCATGCGCGGACTTAATGGAAAGGAAAATCGGATCAGATTGCTCATGTGCCCCTGCTAAACTGGTATAATGGAGCGGGCAACGGGAATCGAACCCGTGTCACAAGCTTGGGAAGCTTGGGTAATACCATTATACGATGCCCGCGATCAGGCTCCAGTCTCTGTAGTTTCACTAGTTGGTCAATACCAGGCTGCACTCTTGAATAACAGAATCAAAAACATTCACCGCAGAGTACGCAAAGTTACGCGACGGAAAGGCAAAAGAAATAAGAAGTGGCAGGAATCTTCAGCATGGATTAAACGACGTCGTAGTGATGATGCCTGTTTGATTTACTCTGTGTCCCTTTGCGTACTTTGTGGTAAAAACATTCGCTATTCTTAGATCAGGATTCGAAACGCGGTTTAAGGCGCTATTCAGCAGGGGACAGGGTTAACGTTGGCGGGGTGGCAGTAACCAGATGGCTTGCCCGCTTTCCGTGTGGATACGATCCAGCATCTGCTGATGTGCTTTCACATCAATCTCGTCCAGTGGCGGGGTGTGACGACGTATCATGTTTGCGGTTTCAGCCTGTTCCACTCTGCTGCGCGTACTTTCCGGTAACTGCACGAATGTCCCCGCCGTCTGCGCTGCGACATCCATACCAAGCGAGAACTGCCTGCCACCGGTCATGGCCAGATAAACCTCAGCGAGCAATTCGGCATCCAGTAATGCACCATGCAGGCCACGCCTGGACCGGTCAATATGGTAGCGGTCACAAAGTGCATCGAGACTGTTACGCTGTCCTGGATGCCGCTTGCGGGCAAAGCTCAGTGAATCAATAACCGGGACATGTGCCATGTCCGGGAAACCGGCAAGACGTAATTCATTCATCAAAAAACCGAGATCGAAAGATGCGTTATGGATGACAAGGGTCGCACCCTCGATGAAAGACAGGAATGATTTAGCAACATCCGCGAATCCTGGCTTATTTTCTACATCCGCATCACTGATGCCATGAATACGGACAACTTCTTCGGGTATAGGCCTGCCGGGATTGAGGTAACAGTGGAAGGCATCATCTTTCTGTATTTTGCGCCGGGAAACCCTGATGGCGCCAATCTCCACCATGCGATCGCCATGCAGGGGAGAAAGTCCCGTAGTTTCGGTGTCCAGCATGATCAGTTGCATGGTGGGAGTATATGCGATTCGAATATTTTGAGAAGTCAGGGATTGACCGGTTGCAGCGGTTTCTCTGCGCCAAACCATTTTCCGGGCAAATGGATCAGACGCTCGATAAAGCCTGATTCCGGCAGACCCGCATCTTCCGGGCTGACTGACTCAATCTTTGCATTATACAGTGGGCCATAGGCATGATAAACCTTGCGAAACACACTTTTGGCCGGTCCCAGAATGATGTCGCGTAACAACGGAATCATGCGCAGAAAAGCATCCAGATTTTGTAATGGACGCACGGTCATATATAAATCCATATTTGCATCGGCGAGACTGAGTTTGCCGCTACCAGCCATATCCAGCGCTGATGCGCGTATGGCAAGCTGGTTGATGTTAGCTGTTTCACCGTTAACATCGGCTTCCAGTTGCAGGCGTTTATAAAGCATTCCGGTTCCGGAAACATCTTTACGTTTCCCGGTAAGAAATTTAGGCAGGTCGGTCAGACTTAGTGCCGCCAGAAGCTTGGTCATGGTGCTGTCTTCTACCAGAAGGCGGCCATCATCGGAGCGAAGCCTGAGCCTTCCCCGCATACCATTCCACCATGGGCGTTCAGGATCAAGCAGCCCTTCACCAGACCAGAGTGCATGCACCGTGCCGCCTTTGAACAGGCGGGAGGCATCCAGCCGATGGATAATTTCACTGAAATTACCGCTGACACTGGCGAACCCCTTCCAGCGCAAGCCGTTCCCGGATTCAGGTGACAATGTTGCCGAAAGCCCCAGTTTTTGCCCGAGCAATGTTGCGGA
The DNA here is from genome assembly GCA_964548425.1 of uncultured Zetaproteobacteria bacterium. GTDB lineage: Bacteria > Pseudomonadota > Zetaproteobacteria > Mariprofundales > Mariprofundaceae > JAUZQZ01. The sequence continues at coordinate 4,531 of CAZJRL010000018.1, forward strand.
AAGATGGCGTATATCCACCACGCCATTTCCGGGAAGACGGAAAAAGGCATGCACATGACTGACGGAAAGCTGTGCTGCGATTAGTTTGTCGGCTTCCATGAATCCGACACCCTGCTGCGAGGATGCAAACTGAACACGGACACCTTGCATGGATACGCCATTCCATTGAACCTGTCTGAAGAACCCGCGCAGTGCCCATGCCCTGGACGTATTGGCAGTCCCGGAAACATCGGCGAGTTTAATGGCCGGAATGTGATTTGGTAATGCTGTACGGTCCAGGAATTCAGAACGAATGCTGATTTCGAGTGGTGCATCGTTAAAGGGATCCGTAACACTGATACTGCCGGTGAATGCAGGTGCCTGTATGGTGCGTAAACGCAGTCTTAAACGTGTGCTGTCGACGGCTCCGTTACCCCGTATATTGGGCGCGGCGCCCTTGCTTTCGATATTGGTTATTTTGATGCCGCCATCTGATCTTTCCCCGGATGCGGTGAGGAAATAAGGCTCCCCGGCGGCCTTGTCCGAGCCCAGCAGGTGTTGCCAGGCAGCATCGTGAAAATCAAGATTCAGGCGCCATGAACGGTCAAATATTAAATGAGCCCGTACCTGGCCTGCTGGCGCATCCAGTGGAAGACGGTACTGATTCACCAGTTCCGGAAAATCCGCCACCGTTTGCAGAGACAGTTTTTCCAGTTTCCAGACATGGTTCCTGTTCTTGCCCATGTTCAGGTTCAGTGTTCCTGTCAATACGTCATACTCCGCATGCATGGATTCAATTTTCAAGGTTCCTTTGGCATCCCAACGTAGAACACCATCTGACAGACGGATACGCTTACCCATAAAATCGGCCAGCCATCCTGTATCCGGCATGAGTTCCGCCGTTCCCTGTTCGGGATGCTCTGCGTGCAATGGCCATCGTAATGAAAAACGGGCAGTGGCTGAAGATTTTCGCCATACCAGTTGTGGTAACACGCCGATACCACGCCACGCCTGATAGCGGGCAATATCGAGTGTGCCGCCGCCCTGGATGTCGAAGATAATATTCCGGAAATCACGGATGATCATACGGCCATGAATGTTTCCTGCGTTATGTGGAAGGGCGACATGACTTGCTTGCAGCCTGATACCCTTCTCATCCATGTCGGCAACGGCTTCCAGATGTCGGAACTGCTCCTCCGGCTTTGCCAGAGGAATAGTGCCATCATGAATTTTTGCATGCATTTGAAAATGGCTTTGCTTCCACTGTTTGGCTGAAGGGGCTTGCCACGGTCTGGACTGGGCAATGTCTATCTGGCCGTCAAATTGCCGGATCTCACCCGTATGGATGCCCGCAAGCCATTGTTGCCAGGCGGCATCGCCCAACGGTTTCAGCCATGAAGCAAGCACCGGTAATTGAATCGTTTCCGAACGCAGATTCATATGTAACGTTTTGTTTTTCCACAGGCCATCCATATGCAGTGTATTGATGCCTGCACGCCAGTTGAACATCTCCCATTCCATGCTGGTGACATTAAACAGGCTCTCTTTCGTGTGCAGGCGCGCTTTTATGTCAAGGGAATTAAAGTTGAGCCATGGCTGTCCATCTGCTTGCATGATTTGTGCGCCATCTGTGGAAGACAGTGAACTCTGCGCATGCCAGAGTTGCCCCGCCGGGTCATATTGCAGGGCGATTTCCCCGGTAAATTTTCCATGCAGGCGCATACGCCATGGAGCAGGTAACCATTTCAGGTCATGGAAACGTGTATGCAGGCTCACCGGTTCGAGGGTTTCATTCCATGTCAGTTCAAGGCTTGATCCCGGGAGTTGTACGGAAATTTTGTGATGCGGTCCATCAAGGTGCATGCTGAGATGCTCAAGATGGGTGACAAATGTTCCGTATGTCAGGCTCAATGTTGTGTCTTCCATGCTGAGCTTACTGGAGGGAGATATCCATTTTCCCGGTTGGGCATGTTCGGGGAAATATAGCCTGATGACACCTTGCCGCACATTGATGCTGGCAGGCTGCAGGTGGCCCGTCAGCATCTGCCATGTGGAGAGACGAATAACCAGATTGGCTCTGGCGACATGAATTTGTCCTTTTCTTCCTGTAAAACTGACGTTATCCGCTTCCAGCCATGTATATCCGGCCCAGCGCCATGACAGATGTCCAAGGTGCAATTCCCGCAGATCCAGACGCTGTTTAAGCATGCTTTCCAGTTCCGGGCGTATCGTGTCAAGCTTCGGCGCATGCCAATATAGCCATGCGCCCAGAATGGTGAAACATAAGATGAGCAACAAAAGGATTCGCCGGCATGCGGCGAGAACAGGGTGAAGTCTAGCCCGCATATTGCATCAATGCTGCAAATCAGCCCTGATCCTGTTCCTTCAATTTTCCGACCTGTTTTTTTAAATCAACGATGAATCCGTCAACCCCTTTCTGGCTGACCGACTGCTTGAAATCGGAACGAAAGGTGCTGACCATGCTGATACCTTCAACCTTGATATCATACACCTTCCACCCTGTTTTTTTGTGTACCAGCTTGTAACGTACCGGCGTCTTTTTTTCTGAGTCAATAACTTCGGAATCGACAATAGCAATCCGTCCCTTGATTCTGACTTTGCCAAATTCAACGCTCTGGTCATGGTATTCAGATAAGCGGTTGCCATAGGAGCGCTCGAGCAGTTCACGGAAGGTTGCCACAAAGTCGGCACGTTGTGCCTTATCCATGTTTCTCCATGGCTTGCCCAGCGAGCGTTTGGCCATTTCCTGAAAGTCAAAATAGTCTTCCACAGCATGACGGATGGACTCGCGATCTTTTAGTGTAATGGTATCCTGATCCTTTCTGGATTTCAGTGCATGAATCACACCGTTCACGGCGGTTTCGACAACCAATTTGGGGGTGTTCGGTTCAGCAAAAGCATGCACAGGAAGGACGATTGCCAGAGCGAATGAAAATAGAAATTTCTTTAACATGATCAATCTCCGTTATTTTTTCTTACTGTTGAAAATATACTTGGACACCAGCCCTTCCAGGCTGATGGCCGATTCGGTTTCCTCGATGGAATCTCCATTCTTCAGATAAACATCATCTCCCCCCTGGGAGAGGCGAATGAAACGGTCTCCGATGATGCCCTTGGTGCGAACCGAAGCAATCACATCCGAGGTTAATTGAACATCATCATGAATGCGCAGGGCGAGCTCCGCCTGATCATCTTTGTTCAGATGCACATTATCTACACGTCCCACAACTACGCCGGCAATCATGACATCAGCACCTGCGCGTACGCCGCCTATATCATCAAAATCGGCTGTTACAACATAACCCGATGCACCCAGCCCGCCAACCTCGCCAAGTTTCAGGGCCATGTAAAACATACCCACAATGCCAATGAATACAAAAATTCCAACGGCGATTTCAATACGTTTATATTCACTCATGTTTTGCTCCAGTTTCACAGGAAGAACGAGGTAAGGATATAATCCAGTATCAGGATGCCGACCGATGACAACACGACCGCCTGCGTGGTCGCTTTGCCGACACCTTCCGTGGTTGGCGTGGCCCGGTAGCCGATATAGGTACAGATGACGCCAACCAGAAAGCCAAAGCCAACTGCTTTTACCCAGCCGGCATTGATGTCATGCGTGGTCACCTTGGCCTGCATTTCGGCAATAAACGCGCCCGGATTCACCCCCAGAAGATCCACACCGACGATATATCCCGCAGCCATGCCAATGAGATCAAAGACAGCAATAAGCAGGGGCAATACCAGAGTGGCGGCAATGATACGCGGCATGATAATGCGTGCGCGTGGATTGACCGCCATCATTTCAAGTGCATCCACCTGCTCGGTGACACGCATAATACCAATCTCCGCCGTGATGGCTGAGCCGGCACGAGCAGTAAGCATCATCGCGCCAAGCACGGGTCCCAGTTCGCGGATAATCGCCAGCGCAATACCCGCGCCCAGCATGGATTCGGAGCCAAATTTTGCCAGGGTATAATAACCCTGAAGGGCCAGGACCATACCGGTGAAGGCGCCGGTCAACGCAATGATCATCAGCGAGCCGACACCGATATTAAACATCTGAATAATGATATGCCGCCCCTGCCACGGGGGTGTTGGCAGCAAACTCAGGGATGCGCCGCTCAGGGTGGCGGAATCTCCCAGTCTGGACAGTACCTGCAGGAAACCACGCCCCAGTTTACCGAATGTTTGGATGGCGATATTCATGGGGCCAGCCTGACTGTTCCGGGCTTATGCATCAAATCATCGATATAGGAGGTTGTGCTGCGTGAGAATGGAATAGGACCATCGGGGCTTCCCTCAATGAATTGCCTGACGCGCGCATCCGTACTGTGGCGGATATCGTCCGCGTTTCCTTCAGCGATGACGCATCCCTGCCACAGCAATATCACATGGTCAGCAATGGATAATCCCGCTTCCACGTCATGTGTGACCACGACTGATGTATGGTGTGTTTTTTCGGTCAAATCATGAATCAGGGAGGTGATGACTCCGGCAGAAATCGGGTCAAGGCCGGAAGTTGGTTCGTCGAAAAATACGATGGCGGGATCCATGGCGATGGCGCGGGCCAGCGCCACACGCTTGGCCATGCCGCCGGATAATTCGGACGGCATCAGGTGATCCATGCCGCGCAAGCCCACCTGTTCCAGTTTCATGGTGACAATCGTGCGAATCACATCTTCAGCCAGGTCGGTATGTTCGTGCAGGGTAAAGGCGACATTGTTGTACACATTGAGCGAATTGAGCAGCGCCGAGTACTGAAAGACCATGCCCATGGACTCGCGCAGTTCATACAGGCGTTTACGCGGCATGTGGACAAAGTCTTCTTCCTTATACCGGATTTCACCGGAAGTCGGGGGTTCTAAACCGGCGATCAGGCGAAGCAACGTCGTTTTGCCGGAGCCGGAGCCTCCCATAATGACTGTGGTTTTATGCTCGCGCACATGAATATCCACCCGGTCCAATGCGGATGTGGATCCATATGTTTTGCAAAGCGATGTACAGCGAATCAAGCCATGTACCTTCTCATTTGATATGCCAGACCATTCATTGATGCTGCAGCCTAGCGGATAACTTGGACGCGGCAAGGTGTTGCTATATTACAGATATGGCCCGGACAAAGTTCCTGACCGGGGATGCGACCGGCAATATGTCGGACGATTCATTAACCGCCATGCTGACCGTGGGGTGGGGAGAGTGGACAGCGGCATTGGCATATAATTCAGGTCAGTCTATATCCCTTCCAATGCTGTAAACACCATCCCTTCAAGGTGAGCAAGGTAAAGGCAGGGATCAATCAGGACTCTTTCTTCTTGTCCTTTTTGTGTTCCTTGTCTTTCTCCTTTACACCCTCGTCGTGATTTTCATCTTCATGCCTACTCTCCGTATTATGGTCATCACCATGATCGGCATCATCAACCTCCTCATCAGTCCCTGGAGGTGGCGGTACAGCAGTCACAGTCACCGTCTGCGTGGCTGTCGCCGTGTTGCCCGCTGCATCTGTCGCCGTGTATGTTACAACCGTTGTCCCCACAGGGAATACTGCCGGCGCATTGTTGCTCACAGGCACAGCGCCATCCACCAGATCAACAGCGCTGGCAACGCCGATATTTACGACACCCGTTACAGGATCAACCGTTGCTACAGGTGCTGTAATCACTGGCGCCGTCGTATCCGTCACCGTGACTGTCTGCGTGCCCGTTGCCGTATTGCCGTTGGCATCCGTCGCCGTCCATGTCACCCCAGTTGTACCAACAGGGAAGGCAGCCGGCGCATCACTGCTTACTGTAACAGCAAAGATATCCGTCGCCGTGGCTGTGCCGATGGCAACAGACGTTAGTGCAGCGGTCGCCTCAACCGTCATACCGGCAGGGACGGTCAATATGGGTAGTGTGGTGTCCTGCACGGTGATGACCATGATGTCACTGGCTGAGTTGCCCGCACAATCGGTCCCGGTCACCGTGACGCTGGTGGCGCCCATCGGGTATGGCCCGGCCGGCGAGATATTCACGCCCACCGCACAGCAGGTATCGCTGGCTGATGCCTGACCGGCCACATTAAAGGTAACGCCCGATGTGCTTGTAGCCTCAAGCGTCACATCCGCACCGGCATTGACGACCGGAGCAATCGTATCCTGCACCGACACAGAGGTCGTGGCTGTTGCCGTTCCACCATTGCCGTCATCCACGGTCAGTGTCACAGCCGTCGTACCCAGCGGGAAGGTGGCCGCCGGGTTGACCCCCGTGGCTGAACCGCCGGCCCACGACCAGGCGTAAGTCAGCGTATTGCCATCCGGATCGGTGGAGGCCGAGCCATTCAGCACCGTACTGGCACTGGATCCGCCCGTGCATTGCAGCGTTTGCGCGGCACCGGCACTGGCGACCGGTGGTGCATTCGGCGTCGTCGTCATTTTGACGATAAATCCGTCCCGGATGCCACCGCCGTAAACAGCCTGAATGGGATTTGCCAAGGGAAAGTCCGTGGAAGCCGTAGCACCGGTCACATAGGCATTGCCTGCTGCATCAACGGCAATATCCGTGCTGACTTCAAGACCTGCTCCGCCGAGGTAGGTGGAATATTCCAGCGCTGACCCGGATGCGTTTAGCCGGGCCAGATATACATCAAGTATGCCGCCTAGCGTGCCCTGAACAGCATCGGCTGTGGTCGGAAATCTCCCGGTTTCGCCCGTGACATAGGCACGGCCAGATGCATCAACAGCAATGGCAAAGCCTCTGCCTGTCCCCATATAAGTCGAATAGACAAGCCCGCTTCCGGTCGGATTCAGCTTGGTCACAAAAGGCGCAACGACGCCGGGAGGGTTAGCTGTCTGGAAGGTATTGGCAGTAACCGGGAAATCAGTTGAGCGAGTGTCACCGGTGAGATAGACATTCCCCGCTGTATCCAGAACCAGATCAAAGCTCCGATCAAAATCAGCCCCACCCAGGAAAGTGGAATAAACAAGCGCTGTACCAGTGCTATTGAGTTTGGTAACAACGGCGTCAAATAACCCGCCGCCATAGACGCCCTGGTAGGCGCCTGCTGTCGTTGGAAACAGAGGAGAATCCGTACTGCCGGATATGACTACATTGCCGGCGGCATCTACAGCAATACTATTGCTACCGTCATTTCCGCTGCTACCGACATAGGTTGAATATGCCAGCCGGGTTCCCGTTGGATTGATCTTTGCGACAAATATATCATAGAGTCCGCCGGCATAGGTGGTTTGCAAGGCGCCGGTGGTAACAGGGAAATCCGTGGACTTGGTTACTCCCACTACATAGGCATTGCCGGCAGCGTCTATGGCAATATCACCTGTTCCATCCTGCCCTGTTCCGCCAAGATAGGTCGCATAAATCAGCCCTGAACCGGTCGCGTTCAATTTTGCAATAAATACATCAGTAATGCCGCCGCTTTTTGTGTTTTGTACTGCGCCGATTGTGGTGGGGAAGTTGGTTGCCGCCGTTCCACCCACTACATAGACGTTACCAGCGGCATCAAGCGCAATTTTCTGTCCCATCGTTGAATTGTTTCCACCCAGATAGGTTGAATATATAAGTGATGTTCCCGTGGGGTCTAGCTTGGAGACGGTTGCAAACCATACGCCACCGCCAGCCGTCTGAAAGGCGCCACCTGTGGTGGGAAAATTTGTCGAAACCGTCTGGCCCACTACATAGGCATTTCCGGCCGCATCAATAGCGACCCCGTTAAGTCCACCATGCCCACTGCCGTCAAGGAAGGTGGAATACACCAGGACGGGATCAATCACCAAAGGCCTGTTCGCATCATAGGCGGCCAGATTAAATCCAACATGGTTGTCATGCAGTTTATAATGCCCCTCGACAAACACCTTTTTACCATTGATTCGCTGATAAATAACAGGTTTCAGAAAATGCACCGTTTCACCGGCAGCATGAATGGCCAGCTGGCCGTTTTTGTTCACTCCAATGCGATCAGCGCCCTTAAAATCGATTTGAATAGCATTGGGATCAGCGCCGGGCTTGACAATAAAATCGTATTCAAGCTGTTGCTGATTGCCATAATAGACAAGATCAATGCCGGGATAGATGCCGTGATATCTGACCTTCCCGTACTGGGGGATATTGGTGCGCCACTCTTTTCCGGTATTACCGGTAAAGTAGTTGCTTTTACCAGGCAGTTGCTCCGATCCTTTAAGCGCAACTTCGGGACTGGCGCCGGGTAGTTGCATCCGCAGGACGAGCGAAGGCGTTTGCTTTAATGCGGTTGCGGATATCCCTGCCTTGGTTTTTTGCATCTTCAATACTGCTTCAGACGGTGTCAGAAACAGGGTGTATCCCTGGCCGCGGGCAAGGAATTTTACCCGCTTGTCGGTTTGCCCGGTATTTTTCTCGAATCTCAGCGGAAGTCTGCCGTATTGTTCAGCCAGCAGGGTCTTCGCTGACCCGGAAGATGTTCCGGTGGTCTGCCCGGCGGCTGCGGGCGAGGCTGCATCCGTCAGTGCAAGCGCGTAGCTCTGGACTGTCGTCAGCAAAAAAACCGTAAACGCAAATATAGCTATGGAGGAACGCAGGGAAGGCATATCGGGGATCAGACAGTGGCAACTGAATCCGTGTCCGGAAGAATCCCCGATGGAAGCATTTTGTAATAGATTTTTCCTTATTGAATTCATGTCTGTCCCCTCCCTTCATTCACAAAACAGCAATACTGCATTACCGTAGTCAACTTTTATTGTAAGCGCAATTGGCAAGTACCAATGTGCAGAAGTGCTCAGCGTTGCTTACAAAATGAGTACAGGTTTTCATACAGGAGTGACTCAGGTTGCACAGTGTTTGGGGATATTGACCGATGGGCTGTGGCAGCATCCGGCCCATACAAGCAGGGCAGGGCACTGGCAGAGAGGTACGCTGCTGCCGGGAATTGATGCCTGTCCATGCGATATTGTTTATGTCTGCTGACGCACAAAAAGTCCTGCGCGAAGATGTCCCGCAAGGTCATGAATTTGACGTTTCAGGTGCATGGAGGGAGAAGGCGGGGGAAGACCACATGTGCCGGTTTCCATAAGCAATACACCTTCCGGCTTCAGCCATGATGACGCTTGATGCAGCAGTGTCCGCAGATGATTCAGTCCGTCCGCATCGTCCGTCAGCGCCTGACGCGGCTCATGGGAAAGCTCCGGGGCCAGTGAATTCATTTCATGCCTGCTGACATACGGCGGATTGGAAATTATGGCATCGAAAGGTCCGTCATCATTTTGCAGTGCGCTCAGCATATCACCCTGACGGAATTCGATGCGTGATGCGACGTCATGCTGTTCGATATTGGCGCGGGCGATGGCCAGCGCCGCAGAAGAAATATCCGTAGCGGTCACCGTGGCATTCGGATATTCACAGGCCAGCGTGACAGCAAGACAACCACTGCCCGTGCCAATGTCACAGAAATGGTGAGGCACATGAGTATCCGGAAAATGTTCCAGTACCGCTTCGATCAGGTGTTCGGTTTCCGGTCGGGGGATAAGCACATCCGGTGTGACCGAAAAAAGGCGTGACCAGAACTCCTTTTCCCCTGTGATATAGGCCAGAGGCTCCCGTCGTCGTCGGCGCTCAATCAATATCGCATAGGCTTCTCGGGCATCTACAGGCACATCATCATCCGCATGGGCAATAAGCCGGGTGCGATTGCATGCAAGGGCTTTTGCCAGTAACAGTTCCGCGTCCAGGTACGAAGCGCCGCATCCGGCCTGTTGCAGGATAAGCGATGCGGAACGAAGAAGTTCCCGGATGGTCATGCTCCGTGGGAAGTGAGTAATTCCGCCTGATGGTGGGAGATCAGCGCATCCACCAGTTCGTCCATTTCGCCGCCAAGAATACGATCCAGTTTATACAGGGTGAGATTGATGCGGTGATCGGTGATGCGGCCCTGCGGAAAATTGTAGGTGCGGATGCGTTCCGATCGGTCGCCGCTGCCGACCATGCCGCGCCGTACTTCAGCGCGTTCGTCATGCGCTTGCCTCTGGGCGGCGTCGAACAGGCGCGCCTGCAATACCTTCATGGCCTTGGCCTTGTTCTTGTGCTGGCTTTTTTCATCCTGGCAAATGACCACCAGTCCGCTCGGGATATGGGTGATGCGAATGGCCGAATCCGTAGTGTTGACACACTGTCCACCGGGACCTGATGCGCGGAATACATCAATGCGCAGCTCTTCCGGGTTAATCTTCACATCCACTTCATCGGCTTCCGGAAGCACGGCCACCGTACAGGCGCTGGTATGGATACGGCCACCCGTTTCCGTCTCGGGAACACGCTGTACCCGGTGTACGCCGGATTCGAACTTGAATTGCGAAAATGCTCCGGAACCGGTGATCTGTGCCACGACCTCTTTGTAGCCGCCGATACCTGTTACATTGGAGGACAGTAATTCGACCTTGTACCTCTTGTGCTCGGCAAAACGGCAATACATGCGGAACAGGTCTGCGGCGAACAATGCCGCCTCATCGCCGCCCGTTCCGGCACGCACCTCAAGGATGACATTACGGCTGTCATTCGGGTCTTTGGGCAGCAGCAGTAATTTCAGTTTCTCCTGTAATGATTCGGTTTCGGATTTCAGTTCATCCAGTTCCGCTTCGGCCATGGTTTTCAGTTCGGCGTCACAATCGGGTTCATCCAACAGTCCCCGATTATCACTGATTTGCTGTTCTACCGCCTTGATCCGTGCAGCAACTTCAGCAATTGGCTCGATTTCAGCATATTCACGGGAAATCCGGGTATATTCCCTGGGGTTTCCGGTGAGGTCCGGATTGGCAAGCTGTACGGTCAGTTCTTCCTTGCGGTTAAGAATTTCATCGAGCTTCATTGGACTCCTGTGAGCGTTTGGACATTTTATGGTCCAGATCGAACAGCGTGCGTGCTGCACCCATGAACAGGTCGCCCTCGATATCCTCGGGCAGGGTTTTCAGAGCTTTGAGGGTGGGGTGCATGAAGCGCTTCATCAGAGCGCGGCTGAATCGCTCCACAGCTTCCCGCTGATCTGCATCAAGCCCGTTCAGATAACGTGCTTTTCCCAGTTCATCACGGCGCAGTGCATCCATTTTTTCCTGGACCTTACGAATAAGCGGAACGGATTCCAGAGACTTCAGCCATGAAAGAAAGTCCTGTGCATCTTCTTCCAGCAGAACGCGTGCTGCCGCCGCTTCTTTTTCGCGGTTCTCCCGGTGTCCCTGTACGACCTGTTGCAAGTCATCAATGTCATAGAGATAGACGCCGTTTAATTCTCCCACCCGGGGATCAATATCGCGCGGAACGGCAATATCAACGAGGAACATGGGTTGTTGATCGCGCTTTTCCATCGCCTGCTGCATGGGTTCCGGCAGTAACACATAGGTATTGGCGCCCGTGCTGGAAATAATAATGTCCGCCGCATCCAGATATTCATCCAGTTGATCGAGAGTCAGTGCATGACCATCAAACTCGCGTGAGAGTTTTCTGGCACGTTCCAGTGTGCGGTTGGCCACCAGAATTTCCTTTACGCCGTTGCCTTGCAGATGCCGGGCAGCCAGCTCGGCCATTTCTCCGGCGCCAATCAGCAATACGGTCTTGCCGGTCAGATCGCCAAAGATACGTCCGGCCAGTTCTACGGCGCAGGAGGAAACATTGACTGCCTGTCTGCCAATATCCGTTTCCGTGCGAGCGCGCTTGGCAGCGGAAAAGGTGGCCTGGAACAGTCGATGCAGAATATGTCCGGCCGTGCCGGCGGCAAGGGAATGTTCATAAGCGGTTTTGACCTGGCCAAGAATTTGGGGTTCGCCCAGCACCAGTGAATCCAGACCGGTTGCGACGGCAAACAGGTGGTGCACGGCGGATTCGGATGTGTGTGAATACAGGTGTTCCAGCACTGTATCCAGCGGAAGTTCCGAGATTTCCGCAAACCATTCATATATCAGGGCGATGGCTGCGTCCGGATCATGTGTTACAAGAGTAAATTCGACACGATTACAGGTGGATAACAGGGCTGCTTCACGCACAGGCGCTTCCGCCACAAGTTGTTGCAACAGGCCGGGAATATCCGCTTCAGCGACAGCGGCACGCTCACGCAACTCAACCGGTGCTGTTTTATAATTCAGGCCTACATGGCAAATCCGCATGGTTACGAAGCCTATTCCTTATCCATAATCTGTCCATCTTCTTGCAGAAGAAGTGGTAATTCAGTTTTACCTTCCCTGTCCAGCAACACAACTTCCATACGTCCCCCGGTGTCCAGACGCACCACTACAAGGGGTAGTTCACACAGCAGGGTGAATTTATCCGTATTTGTTGCCGGGCACACTTGCATCACCTTGCCGCGTAAAGAATCCACAGGCTCGTCATGGATGGCGCTTGATATATAAAGGGAAAGAAGATTCATACCGTTTGATTTCAGTCGTTGAATATGCCTTGTCAGCACAGACAGGTCAGGATGATTATGAGGATCGAGCGGGCAAACTGTCAGGATAACGCCATTCTGACCGCCCAGCAGGCCGCAAGTGCTTGATGGCAGCGCATTGAAGGCGCTGTGCAGCAATTCCTGTGTTGCATGGCGCGTGATGATAAGGCTGCTCCGGGCATCGGTACGGTTTGGCATTGCGGAAGGTTGGTGAGGATTGCTGCATGGGTCAATGCCTGAGTACCCGCAAGGGTGAATTTCAGCCCGATATCCAGGGACGTACCGAGTCAAATCAGCAACGGGCAAGGGCACCATCCTTGACAACCTTTTTTTCAATGGGTAGTAAACCGCCTGAGTGGGAGGTTTACGTTGTTTAAGCCCTTTTCTTTGATGCTTGTTCCTGATCGCGGGAGTGTTCGCTCCCTGCGTATGCCCGCCTGTATATCTGTCATTCTGGGCGGTTCGCTGTTGTCGTTGCTTGTGTTCGGGGTATGGGGCGGTTGGCAGGTTTGGCAGGGGGAAGCAAGAGATCACCATATTCAGGCTCTGGAAAATCAGCTGGCTATGGTTCTGATTCGACATCAGGATCAGATTGGAAGACTGAATGCCAGAATTGATTCAGATCGCAAACAGCTGGCTGTATATGTACGCAATATCGGCACCATGCAGGCGCGTTTGGCACGTCTGGATGCGCTGGGTTCCCAACTGGTTGAGGTTGCTTCACTGGACGCCTCTGAATTTAATTTTGGTCTTGAGCCTGCCATTGGTGGTCCGCGCATGCAGACCATGAATGTGAATCCGAATGCCATTGATGATTCGCTGAAACGGCTGGATTCCCGGCTGGCAAGCATGGACACCCAACTTGCAGCCATTGACTATCTTCTTGAGAAGAAACGCATGCTGCAGGCGGCAAAGCCGCATGCATGGCCGACCGAAGGCGGATGGATAAGTTCTCGCTATGGCATGCGCATTGATCCCTTCAACGGAGGCCGGGAGATGCACCGTGGCCTCGACATTGCCAACCGTTTTGGTGCGCCTGTTCTGGCCGCCAGCCGCGGTATCGTTACCTTTGCCGGCAAGATGCAGGGATTCGGTAATATGATTGATATTGATCATGGGTATGGATATGTGACGCGCTACGGCCATATGTCCAGCATTACCGTTCGTGCAGGAGATACAGTGGCGGATGGCCAGCTTATCGGGAGAATTGGATCAAGAGGCCGCTCCACCGGGCCGCATCTGCATTATGAAGTCCATCGCTATGGACGGTCTATTAATCCGGGCAAATATTTACCACGCGGATAACGCTCCTGGCGGGAGTGACATTCTCCTGATCTAATGGAACTGTTACGAATAACAACAATACCAAAGCCCGATCCCCTGGACACATCACACTATAGCCATCAATCATAGACCTTGACCCTGTTAGTGCTGTGCTGTTTGTGCCTGTTTGCCAAGAAATCCTTTCTCTGTGTAGAATCTGTTCATTATCCCATGTATAATATATCGTCTGTGATGCACGGGACGTGCGCAAGCATCATATATTGCGTAGTATGCCAGGGAGAGACGGGATGAATCAAAGAACCGATGACGGATATATTTCCACCAAACCTTCACTTATAACATTGACAGACAACATATTTCGCAAGGTCACGTTAGGTCTTGTGGCGCTGGTGCTATGGGTGATTCCGCTCAGTTCGGCGCAGGCGGCGGAAGGCAGCATCAGCGTTGACCTGACGTATGCCGCCGTGGGTCTCGGTTACGAAACAGGAGCCGCAACCGTGACATTGGGTGGCAAGGCCGCCACTTATAATATCAAGGGATTCCAGTTTCTGGGTGGTGGCGTATCCAACTTCAAGGGAACGGGACGCGTGATCGGTGCGCATTCACTAAATGATCTGAATGGTGATTTTTCTGTTACGCGAGGCTCGCTGTCCGCCATTGTCGGTGGCGTGACCATGAGTTTGCATAATCGGCGTGGCGTGGCCATCAATCTTTCCGGTACATCAACGGGAATTGATGCTTCCGTGGGTCCGGGCAGGCTTACTTTCAGCCGCACCGGTGCGATCAGGGATGTGCCTAAAAAGTAAGGCTCCAGACTGGCAGGATGATCCCTCCGGGCTAGAAAAGGGGGGGTCAGGTCTTGTTTGGCGCATCTTCATCTCCCTCCTTGATCAACCTGCTTACAGTAGAATGGTGCAATCCTGCGTAATCCGCAATTACCTGCATTGTGTAGCCATGGTCGCGGTAGGCTTCGCGCATCCA
>CAZJRL010000019.1:0-1700 GCA_964548425.1 uncultured Zetaproteobacteria bacterium
TCCGGAAAATACCATGATCGGTATCGAAGCAGCCATTGAAGCCGGTGCACACTTTGTGGAAGTGGACGTGCAACTGACCGCGGATGGCACGCTTGTGCTGTTTCATGACCGGGCGCTGGATCGCATGTGCGGCGCCGGGGGCGCCATTGCTGATTATACCGCACAAGAGCTCGCACGCTTTTCCGCCTCGGAACCGGATCGCTTTGGTAAAAGGTTCGCGAGGATTCCCATCGCCACGCTGCGTGAATTGGCGGAATTGATACAACAATCCCCAGACATCCAATTTTTTATCGAATTGAAACGCATTAGCATCAAGCGCTACGGTGCCGATCTCATGCTGGAACAGGTAATACGGACACTGGAAAGCTTGCGACAGCAATGCACGCTGATTTCATTTGATGCTGAAATCCTCGAAATGGCACGGCTGCGGGGATGGCGTACAGGGCTGGTTGTTGAACATTGGCATACCGAACGGGGTCAGGTCTTGAATGTTGCACATGACAAAAAGAGAAAAGGAGCATGCAACATTCAAGACCTGACCCCGTTTCCCTTTCTGTTTTGTGATATCGAGGGATTGCCATCATCCGGCGACCTGCATCTTCCGAATACTTCATTAGCTGTTTATGAAGTGGCCGACCCGGAACAGGCGCGAAGCCTTACAGCGCGCGGCGTGGATTTCATCGAAACCTTTGCCATCGAAGAAATGCGAGCGGCCCTGTCAAAACTCTGAACTGCGCAGGCGTTTTTTTCACCGCAGGGGACAAGGTGAAATGTTTTTGGTTTTTACAGACTACGCTCCATCAACACTTTCCATCGCGCATATCTGTCCGTTAAGCGAACATCCGTTACGGGTTGAAACACATCAGCTTTGTCTGCTTTCGGCCAATCGCCGGGATATCCTGCCAGCAGAAAGGCGCAACCACGCGCTGTCGCTTCGGACCAGGCAGGCCGGATCACCGGAATGGCCGCCAGATTCGCCAGTCGCTGGCAAAGTCCGGAGAGTCCGGCCAAACCGCCACCGATATCTATCGCTGCCGGTGCGGACACATACGCCGCCATCCCTTCCAGATTAACATTCAAGAGAAACACAATGCTTTCAAGCACGGCCACCGCCTGCTGCCACACCTCGCCTTCGCCCACAAATCGGCTGTTAAATACGGGCTTCCAGAACGGTGAGCCAAGCCCTGAAACACCATTCAGAAACAGGGGGATATCCCCCTCACGCCGCAGCCACTGCGGCAGCTTCGCTTGTATTTGCACCACGTTTGTAATGCCCTGGAACCATTGTAATGCGCTCCCTGCGCCATTAACCGTACCCTCCAGCGAATACAACACGGCATCCCCATCCTGACAGGCCACGCCCGTCAGTAAACGCTTCACATCATCAGGTTCTTTCTGCATGACACGCTGCACAAACGCGCCTGTTCCCGTGGTGATATATGCCATATCACTTTGCGGTTGCCCTGCCGCGAATAATGAGGCGGGCAAGTCGCCCATCACCACCTGCATGGGGATGTTCTGTCCCAAAAGATCAAGATGACCGAAATCATGCCGGTTTGGCACGCACTGCGGCAAGGGTTGCCGGGGCAAGCCAAATATATCCAGCAGGTGTGCATCCCAACTCATGGTGTGCATATTCCACAATAGTGTGCGCGATGCATTGCCGGGGTCCACAAGCAGAGGGCGCTCGTTCAGCAGGC
>CAZJRL010000019.1:1800-3032 GCA_964548425.1 uncultured Zetaproteobacteria bacterium
AAACAGCAGAAAACCGGCCAGTGGTCCCCATGCCAGTTTACCGTCCCGAAGCGCCTGACTCACAACAGGTAAATGATGTATGCACCAGTGCAATTTGCTCGCGCCATAATGCCCCGAGGGGAACAGTCCGGTCCTTGCACGAATGTCATCACGGTATCGGGAGAAACCGTTCATCCAGACGTGCGCCCGCGTATCCTGCCAACTGATCACGGGCGAAAGCGCCTGTCCCGTATTTTTATTCCAGCAAATGATACTGGATCGTTGAGTCGCCAATCCGGCCGCGACCACCTTGCGCCCCGCCACGGCGGTTTCCATCGCCTGCCGGAGCGAATCCAGTACAGCCTCGGGATCATGCTCCACCCATCCCGGTCGCGGGTGTTGCGTGGAGATGTCCCTGCTTTCACTGGAAATGACATGTCCCGTGTCATTAAACACGATGGCACGGCTGGCATGACTGCCCTGATCCAGCACCAGATAAAGGGATTCGCGGGTCATGCGTGTATTTTAGCCGAACTGCAACTGTTTCACCGCAGGGGACGCGGAGGAAAACCTTAATATATGAAGTCAAAGCATAAAGGAAATGCGGGAGAAACTCTCACAGGCAGGAAACAAGAAGTGTTCGGCAAAGAATCTTTTGTCCGGTGGTGCACTTGGAACTTGAATCCACTTTATGCCTGAATTTTCCTGTTTTCCTCTGCGTCCTTCGCGTCCCCTGCGGTGAATGTTTTTACAAACTACTTTGCATTGGTTTATGCTGGCCTGCATGTCCACGTTGAAACGTCCGGGATGGTTTCCCGAATCGAGCCATCAGCCTTTGCGATATACCCTGTTAGCCACAGTCAGTGCATTGATCTGCCTTTCCGTGATCGTACTGATCTGTCGCTATTTTCTACCCGATATCGGCGCACCGGTGCTTGCCGCGTCCATGGGAGCGGCGGCTGTGCTCATGTTTGCCGCACCATCCAGTCCGCTGGCCACAAGCTGGGCTTTTGTTGCCGGCAATCTCGTTTCCGCATTGATTGGCGTAACCGTCTTCCAATGGGCGGGTGATGCCTTCTGGGCCGGAGCATTAGCGGTTGCGGTATCAGTTTTTGTGATGCATTTCCTGCGTTGCCAGCATCCCCCCGGTGGTGCAACGGCGTTGGTGGCTGTCATCGGCGGCGCGCAGGTGCATCAGTTGGGTTATCTGTATGTCCTCGCCCCCATCGGCATCAATGTATTGGTTTTTCTTC
>CAZJRL010000019.1:3132-7422 GCA_964548425.1 uncultured Zetaproteobacteria bacterium
TAGCCCGTATGGTTGCAAACCGAATACTGCAAGCTGTGCCAACCCTTCTGGGTGTGGCTACGCTGGTTTTTTTACTGTTGCATCTGGTGCCGGGAGATCCGGTGGATGCCCTGTTGGGTGAAATGGCGCTGGCCACGGATCGTGAAACATTACGCCATGCCATGCATCTGGATGAACCGCTTGTCACCCAGTATATCCATTTCCTGGGTGGTCTGCTCTCCGGCGACTGGGGACGAAGTTTGATGGATGACCGTTCTGTCCTTGCCCTGATTCTCGAACGTCTTCCGGCCACTGCGGAACTGGCCGCATGCAGTCTCGTTCTGGCCCTGTTGATCGCGCTGCCGCTTGGCTTCCAGGCCGCGCGACATGCAGGACACATGCAGGATATGGCCGCCATGGGATTTTCGCTATCCGGCGTTTCCATTCCGAATTTCTGGCTGGGTCCCATTCTGATGTTGATTTTCTCAGTCGGTCTGGGCTGGCTACCTGTTTCCGGCATGGGTCATCCCGGCAGCATTGTATTACCTGCAATCACGTTGGGAACGGCACTCGCTGCCGTTCTTTCACGCATGGCCCGCTCCAGCTGGCTGGAGGCGATGAACACGGATGCGATTCGCACGGCGCGCGCCATGGGTGTGGCTGAACATATGTTATGGTGGCGGCATGCAGCACGCATCGCGGCTGTTCCGGTGGTTACCATGTTTGCATTACAGATGGGCGCGGTGCTGGGAGGTGCAGTGATTACGGAAACGGTGTTTGACTGGCCGGGACTGGGGCGTTTAACCATTGAAGCCATTCAGCGCCGCGACTACCCGCTGGTGCAGGGATGCGTACTGCTGATTGCCGTATTCTACGTGCTGGCCAATCTTCTGGCGGATCTTCTGGGGATATGGCTTGATCCCCGTCAGCGAAATACATAGTCCTTGGAATACAAAATGCTCAAGATATTTCACCACGGAGAGCAGAAGGTGAATTGCGCTGAAGGTGAATGGCGCTTGCGCCAGAGATGCTGCCCTGGGGCATGCGCAAGATGGAATCCCATATAATCCCACAAATGCGGGACGAATGCGGGAGAGGCTCCCCCGGGGACAAAGGAAAACAAAACATGAAAACGAACCACGAATGGACACAAATACACACGAATGAAAGCAGATCAAAATCAGTGCTTGCCCGCCTTTGGCCTTTATTCGTGTATATTCGTGTTCATTCGTGGTTTAAGGTTTTTGCTTACGATGATGCAGCTTCAGGAGAAATTTGTTATTCAAAAGGATGTTCGTGCGAAGTCCAATGATTCGGATTGCTCTGACATGCCTGACCATGCCATTTATATTATTGTTAGCTTCGGCATTACATGGAACTGACGGGCATCAGGTTCATCTCGATGCCATACTGGCGGGCATGAGTATGGCACATCCGCTGGGCTGCGATGCGCTGGGCCGGGATGTACTGGCACGACTGGCTGAAGGACTGCGCTTATCCATGGGGATTGGCGTTGCTGTCGTCACCCTGGGTGCGATCGCGGGCATTACACTTGGAATCATCTCCGGCTGGGCCGGAGGCCGGGTGGACAGCATGCTGATGCGCCTGGCTGATATCGTACTCTCCTTTCCCGGAATTCTGTTGGCCATTGCTCTGGCAGCCATGCTTGGGCCCGGTGTGGACAAGTTGGTTATCGCCCTGGTTGCGGTAGGCTGGGTAGGGTTTGCACGCTTATCCCGCGCCCAGGTGCTATCGCTCAGGACCGTGCCGTTTATTGAAGCATCAATCGGGTGCGGTTCAGGCATCGCGTGGATCGGCTGGCGGCATTTACTGCCCAATATTGCTGCTCCCCTTCTGGTGGAAGCCAGTTTCGGTCTGGCCGCTGTCATTATCGGGGAAGCGGGTCTGTCCTTTCTCGGCGTGGGCGTGCAACCACCGGACGCTTCACTCGGTACGATGATTCGTGAGGGAACGCGTTTGATGCTGGTGTCTCCCATGCTTGTAGTCTGGCCGGGATTCATGCTGTTTCTGATGGTCATGGCGGTAAACCTGCTGGGCGATGCCTTGCGCGACCATCTGGATGTGCGCAAGCTGATTCCGCCCTCTGAATGAAAAACTATTTACCGCAGGTGAGATGCTTTTGACTTTTCACAAAGAGATCATGTATAACGCATGGGTGCAACAGAACATCGGACATTTCATCATTGGTTTGAGAGGAAAAATGCTGGCGAATGAAGAGCGGCAATGGTTAAAGGAGGCGCCACCGCTGGGCGTGATTCTGTTTACACGTAATATTGAGAATCCGGAACAGGTCAAATCATTGCTTGATGATGTGCGTGCCTGTACAGGCGAGGCGACATGGGCTGCGATTGATGAAGAAGGCGGCCGGGTGAATCGTATTCCCTGGCCACCCTTTTCGGAGCGCCGTTCTGCCGCCGAATATGGCCAACGGATGCAGCATAACCCCGAGTTAGCAAAGCAGGCAGTTTATGCAGACAGCCTGTCGGCCGGACGTGCGCTAAAGTCGCTGGGCTTCACACACAATTGTGCTCCGGTGCTGGATGTGTTTCACCCTGATGGGCACGGTATTATTGGTGAGAGATCTTACGCCGGTGATGTAAACACCGTTGGTGAGTTAGGCAAGCTCTGTATGCAGGGGCTTTCAGATGCCGGCATCGAAGCGGTTGGAAAACACTTCCCCGGTCATGGCCGGGCCAATGCCGATTCCCATATTGCGGTGCCGGAGGTGAACGCATCACTGGATACATTGCTGGCCGAAGCACAGACATTTAACCAGCTGATAACGGCAGGTATCAAACACATCATGACGGCACATGTGGTCTATCAACAGGCAGGCCCGCAGGTTGCAACGCTTTCACCTTTCTGGATTAAGGATGTATTAAAACGACAGTTTGGTTTCACCGGACATGTATGGAGCGATGACTTATGCATGCAAGGTGTGGGTGATAACCTCATGGAGGCTGCCGGGAAAGCGTATGATGCGGGGTGTGATATCTTGCTGGCATGCAATCCGCGGGGCATGGAAGATATTTATAATGCCCTGTAAATCATGATCCTTGATCGGTATATCCTGCGTTTGTGGCTGGGGCCGTTTGCCGGCGGTCTTGTGCTGGTAACCGGAGTTCTACTGTTGGGCCGGGCGCTTAAATTACTTTCTCTGGTCACGGACAGTGGCGCTCCGTGGGGTTTACTCGGACAACTGATGATTTTTGTCCTGCCTTATTTTGCACTGCTTACCGTTCCTGTCGCTTTTTTTCTTTCCATGCAAAATGTCATCGCGGGACTCCAGCAGAGTAGTGAAATGGATGCCATGCGTGCGGCCGGACTTTCCTATATACGTATCTTCCGCAGCATCATCGGCGTGGCCATTCTTCTCTATCTCGGGCTGGCGCTAACCTCCATGGTGTGGCTGCCGAAAGGACAGTTATCTTTCAATAACGTGCTGAAACAAATATACAGTCTCAAGGGATCGCCTGATTTTACACCCCGGCGTTTCTCCCGGGATGTGGGCCAGATTATTTTTTATGTGGACGGGAAAGACAAGCAGGGCCGTTATCACGGCGTCATGGTTGAAGACGGTCGGCCTGGCGGGCCGGTTTACTATCTGGCGGAAATGGCGGAGATTATACCTGCTTCCGGTGGTATCCGGTTGCGTATGTGGAATGGATCCCGCCTGGAGGGAAAAACAGAGAACCAGCGTGTGCTGGCCTTCAGGAACTATGAAGTTGGCCTTCCTTTAGGCAGTTTGAGCGCCGTGAAGTTGATGCACTCCGGAGATCATGTGATTATGATGACACCATCCGAACTTTGGCAACGACTTCAGTCGCACGCCACGCCTGATGCACGGGCGGAATGGAACCGGCGTCTGATTCTGCCAACCACTGTGCTTGTCTTATGTCTGTTCGCCCTGCCTTTATCGCTGGCACCCAAGCGCGCAGGCCGTACAGGTTCACTCCTGCTGGGAATCGGACTGTTGATTCTCCTGTACAATGCCCAACTGGTATTGCATCGACAAGTGGAATTACAGACGATTCCGGCATGGTCCATGTGGGCAGGACAAGGCATCTTTCTTATGACTGGCGCCCTGTTGTGGCACAGGGCCGAGCAGGGAAGACTGCCGATATGGCTGATGTCCGGTGGCGAGGTGTTTTATCTCATACATCAGAAGCTGACACACTGGATTGCCCACCGCATGGGAAAGTCATAACTATTGCTCTTCGTAACTCTTGAATAACAAATTTTCTGAAGCTGCATCATTGTAGGCAAAAACCTTAAACCACGAATGAACAC
>CAZJRL010000019.1:7522-18751 GCA_964548425.1 uncultured Zetaproteobacteria bacterium
ACACGGAGACACGGAGACACGGAGGCACGGAGATAGAGCCGGAACAAACAATGATTCATTTTCTTTCCTTGCGAAGGATGGCAAGACCCGCCCCCAGCAACAGGGCGGCCAGAATGCCGGAGAAATGTTCTTCCATGCCGGGTGCGGACAATCCATGAACGGCCATCGCAGCTCCCGGCAGCATCATCAGGCTGGCGGCATCAGTTCGTTGCCAGTCCAGGCGCCAGCCTGTACGCATCCACAGGGTCAGCAAGACAGTGAAGGCAATCATCCCAACCGGGCCCCAGCGGCTCAGGGCCAGCAAATACATATTGTGTGGATGAGCCGGATTTGGGCCTTCATAGTACAGATTCGGATGCTGTTGTTTGATCCGGGCGGCGGCGACATGATATCCGCCGGTGCCGACGCCGGTAAACGGTCGGGTTTGCCATGCCCTGATAGCGGCATACCACATCGACCAGCGTGGTTCCGCATGCTGGAAATCGCCCTGTTCCATGCTTTGTATGCTGTGCCAAGTCCATGCCACCCGTTGTCTTCCCGGCCCCAGCGTCAATGCTGCAAGAACTGCCGTAAACGCCAGTATTGCCACTACCGTTTTTATCCAGGGTTGAATGCGCAACAGCTTCCACAGAACAAGAAGCAACAGGATGGCAACGATGAGATATCCGCTTCTGCCTGAAGCCAGAAGCACCATGGTGATGGCCCATATAGCCAATATCCACGCACCCCAACGTTTCCAGCCCTGCCAAAGCACTCCCCGATGCAACAGCCAGCCGGCCCATACTCCGTAAACAAAACCGAAACCGATATGCCCGATATGTCCGGTAGCATCCGAGGCTGAGGAACCGTCTTTGACGAAATCAATCATGCCCAGCATCTGACCGACACAAAAGAGAAGATGCAGCGACAGGCTTAGGCCAAGCATAAATAAGATGGTGTTCCGATTTTTAGGAATGGTTAAAACCACACAGGAAAGGGGAATCAGGAACCAGTACCACTGGCGAGCCACAATGTGCAGCCCCCAGCTCCGATCCAGACTCCAGACAAGGCCCAGAGGAAGCAATGCAAGATAAACCAGCCAGGCGATACTGAGAGCACGGTGGTTTCTCCACAGCCATCGGCATCCTTCGGAAAATTGGCCGTTCATCAAACCTATGGCCAATGCACTTCCCAGTGCGATATTGGTTGCGGCCACGGAAAATGGATAGGTAACAGCAGCAATGCAATACAACCAGAAGGTCGCTTGCTCAAGCAATTTCAAAAAAGAAACGGGCAGGAATGTCACGGGGCTATTTCCGCTAACCTGTGTTGGATTTCCTGCCACACCCATTGTGCCTGCATGTCTTGCAGGCAGGCGCTGTCACTGTCCGACCGGCGTTCACACCCTTCGAGCTGGCAGGGAACACAATCCTGTGTTCCCTGAAGAAGGGAGATATTCCCGGAACGCTGTATGCCATTTTCCGCACACGCCTGCCACGGTGTTTCCCCGTCAAAACCATTGGGCCACGGACCCCAGATGCGCGGGTCGGTGGGGCCGAACAGGGCGATGACTTGCGTGCCGGTGCTGGCAGCCAGATGGGTATTGGCTGTATCCAGGCCAATATAAGCTTGTGCATGAGAGGATAAACAGGCCAGTTGTCGCCAATTCAAAACTCCAGCCAGCGCACATACTTTGTTGTTATCATAGTCTTTGACCAGAGCATGAGCCTGTTCTTTTTCCACGGGCGAACCCGTGATAACCACTCGCAGTCCTGTACCCAATAAATATCTTATCAAATCATGCCAGCCTTTCTCATTCCACCATTTGTACGACCAGCGTGCGAAAGGATGGAGTTGTACATAGGCATCTTTTTCCGTCCATGGCAATTGTTTCCGAATCTGTTGCATATCGTCATCCGTCCATTCAAGCCCCGCATGTGCATGTGTTGAAAGATCAGCCAGCTGTCCCAAACGTATGGCACGCCAAACCATATGCTGCTTGTCTTCATAAGGAATCCATTGACTGGCCATATAACGTTTCCATGCATATTGCATCCCCTCTGCCGGGATCAGTGCATACACCCTGCGGGATGCGGCAAAAGCCAGGGCCATGGGGCGATCAGAGGCTGTCAGTACGAATGCAGCATCGTATTTACGCCGCAGGCGCATACCCAGAGCCAGTTGTGCGCGCCATGGCATGCTGACATCCACAGTGTAAACAGTGTGGGCGCAGGATTGGCCTTGCAGCAGGTCTTGCGTACCGGTGGCAACCAGCCAGTCCACGGTGTAACCCGCTTCGGTCAGTGAACGGGCCAGGGGCGTGGCCAGTAATACATCACCCAGATAACGGCAAACAACAACGAGCGCGCGGATACTACGATCTCCAGTAGTAGATAGCGCAGAAGATAGCGATACCAAGCAGAAATGCAGCGGCATTTTTATGCTCGCGGTGCTTGATGATGAGTGGCCAGGAGAATGTTCCGATGGCATTGGGGGCGGCGGTTAAACGCGGAAGGAAGAGCGGCACTTCGACGGACCATTGCCGATAGGACTCACCAAACAGTTTATCCATATACAAAGCCTCTTCACGGATGACCGGGCGATAAATCATGGTAAAAGCGAGCAGTGCAAGTATGGCAACCCAGAGGTTCCCGGACATCACGCAGAAGCCGATCAGCAGCATCAGATTAGCCACATACAACGGGTTGCGCGTATGCGCATAAGGGCCGGCAGTGGCCAACTCGCGATTTTTGTCGATATGTCCGCTCGACCACATGCGGCCGGCTTCGCCGAGCAGCACCAGTGCCCCCCCGATGGTCAGTAAGACAGGTGTGGGATTGGCCAGTACAATGAGCAGCACAGCGACGGGTGCTGTGGCTACAATACGGTGGCTGGCGAACCAGGTTTCAAGTTTGCTATACCCGTCAGAAATCACAAATCCCCCATTTTTTCAGACGCAGATGAACACTAGTGTCCTATCCCTTCCTCGCGCCTTGTTCGCACCGGCGGAGAGCCAGCTTGGCATAACGGTAGAAGGTGCCTTCAAAATTACCCAGCGCAATCACAAATCCCGGCCAGCCGTCGAGAAAGCCAAGTTTGAGTATATAGATGCGCAGGAAAGCGCCGAGGCCATGCAACAGGGCGGATGGCATGGATGCCTGTTTTCCCTGTTGCTCCATTTTCCGCATACCCAGCGTCGAATAACGGTTCATTTTAGCAATCACCTGCGATAGATCGCGGAAGGAATAATGCAACACATCATGCTTCAAATAGCCAACACTGCCATGAATATCAAAGCCCTCGTGTACCATGTCATCATGGTAGGTCAGTGCACCCTTCCTGAACAGTTTGGGCTGGCAATAGTCCGGATACCAGCCGCAGTGTTTGATCCAGCGCCCCATGAAAAAATTTCTGCGCGGGATAAACCAGGCTCCCGGCGCTTCACGCTTGCCGAGGGTGGCGGTGATTTCATCGCGCAATTCGGGCGTCACGCGCTCATCAGCATCAAGGCTCAATACCCAGTCATGCGTACACAGGGATACCGAGGCATTGCGCAGATTTCCGAATCCTTTGAAATCCATACGCTCAATGCGGCAGGAATATTGACGTACAATATCCAGGGTTCGGTCGGTGCAGCCGGTATCAATCACGACAATTTCATCCGCCCATGTCACGCTTTCCAATGCATCAGCAATTTTATCCTCTTCGTTAAGGACGGGTATAAATACCGAAACAGGCATCATTGTCGGGATAGTTCGCTGATTCCGGCTACTGCCCTGATTCGTTTGCTGTCCAGACATTGGCGCAGCATATCATCATTTTCCCGCAGGCGATGGCGGGATTCTTCCTTGTGCCATAAATGCAGCACCGGGGCGCCGCGCAGATCGATGCGCCGAATGCCGGCATGCAGCAGTCTGGCTACAAGATCGGAATCCTCACGCCCCCATCCTTCAAAATTTTCATCAAAGCCGTTGACTCTCAAAAGGTCACTGTGCCAGCAAGCCAGATGGCACCCTCGAATGCCAACCCGGTTCTCGTGGGGCGACGAAGCATGGACAGGCAACATCAGCGGCAGGATGCGATTGATGTGGCCACGGAGCCGCCATTTTAAAAATCCGATGGCAGTGAAACGCATATCGGCGGTTTGAGACGCCTGAAGATCGATACTCAGGTTTCTGTCCAAAAGAATACGGCTGCCACTGACAAAACAGTTGTGGCATGCGATTCTCCGGTGTGCCGCAACAAGTCCGGGCAGGGGAATGCAGTCGCCGTCGGTCAGGAGGACATAATCTTCCTGTAATCGGGCAATGGTCCGGTTATGAATGCGCGCCTTGCGAAAGCCCTGATCCGTATGCCGGATATGCTCAACAGCAACGGGTGAGTTCTCTCTGAAGGCATCGATGATATCCTTTGTTTCGGGACCTGAGCCGTCGTCAGCGATGTAAATTCTGAAATTCCGATCGGTCTGTCCGGCATAGCCTTCCAGTACCAGACGTAGCATACGCGGTGCATTATAGGTGGAAATGATGACGGCAATACTGTCGGGATTATGCTTCATCTACCCGTTCGATCACCATGATAAGAATGTTTCCGAACAGCATCTTCCACGACAGCACATCACGCAACACATCGCGATTGCGCCGCAGCTGATCCGGCCTTTGTTCGCGCCTGAGCCGACGCCAGGTGAAGAATGCGGCGAAAGGCCACAAAGGCAACATCAATACATCATTGAAGCGCAGGCGATTGGTGGCGATGGTGCGAATACGCATACCCTGCGTATGCAGGGCGTAACGCAATTCATGGTAGGGAAACATATGAATATGTGGAAACGGATCACGTTCATCCTGCGCTTCCCTGTTGGGGCGGATGAGATAATGCGGGAATCCGGTCAACAGAAAATGCATGCGACACCATCAAAAGAACGGCTGGCGAACGGCAGGTTTTTATTCATATCAAGACGCAGTATTCTTCGGCCCGGGAGATCGCCGGCCGGTTCCCGGTCCACCTCAATCACCTCACGGTCCGATGTCGCCAGACGCCTGGCCAATACGCCGCCACCAGACGGCATGTCCAGCCATCGTCCACGGGCACCCGTTGAATCGGCAAGCGCAACAATTTTATCGATCAGGCCCTTGTCAGAATAAATAACTTCCACTGTTTACAATCCAGACGGCGAAGCATATTTCTGCAAGCGTGCCACAATATGACCAAATTTGATTTGGGCGACCATTTTCAGAGGGATATGCCGTAAATCATTGGTCAGCCACACCTTGACCTTGCCTTTACTGGAAAAGATACCCTTTGTTTTCAGTCTGGGCTCGATCACCAGGCATTCCACCGTTTTTCCCCATGGCGCCATCAGGTGTTCGGTCCTCAGTACGGCAACCTCCAGCATATACTGTTTACGTGAATCAAAGAGAGGGACGTGAATCATCATACCGGGTGACAATTTCTTTTTTCGCACAGCGAAAAAAGCATCAATGGCATTTAAATGGCCTGCGGCAACATCGTAAAAATCAGTCTGGTTATTTTGCGTGTGCGTCACAATACCTTTTTGCCACAGAAAACGGACCTGTTTCTTCGAATGGTAGCGCCCTTCATTCTGAACAATATCAAACAGTGTACTTTGCATGCCTTCGTTCCGGCAGGTTCCTTCTGAAATGATGGTATCCCGCACTTTATGGAATATATCAAGAACACGATTACTCTTTGACCGGGTGAGAATGCGGTATCCACCGGCCACATTTTCAACCCGCATATCGGCTATGCCCCCGTTAATAAATTCCCAGCCGACGGAAAACAACATGCGCTCACCCGTAAATGGCATGCAATGCCCGCTTGTATCCTGCGCCCGGCCGGAAACAGGAAACAGGCACAGCAGGGCCAGAAAAACGATAAGCCTCTTGCAAAACTCATGAGCGGCGACCTGCTTCCCCAGAGTTTTGCAAGATGCTTCAATGTGACCGGTTTCAGTTCGTGGAAAATAGATCATGAATGGCGGCCAGTATATCGCCTGCCTGTATCATATCCATGCAGATAAACTGATGGCAGCTTCGTTTGAAACAGGGACCACAGGCTGGGCTGGATTCCACTTGCCGATTTGTACCGCCCAGAGGCCCCGAACGCCATGATGCGGAGGACCCCCAGAAACTGACCGTTGGTGTGCCCAATGCAGCCGCCAGGTGGATCACTCCGGTATCAGCGCCGACGACCGTTTTTGCACCGGCCAATATGCCACACAGTTGATTCATTTCGAGTCTGTGCGCAGGAACGAATGATGATTTCACCCTGCTTCCGACCTCTTCCGCTCTTTTTTTCTCGGTCTCATTTCCCCAGCCGAGAACGGCTTTAAGTCCCGTTTCAGCCAGGCTGACAGCCACCTTCTCCCATGTGATCAATGGCAGTTGTTTGGTGGACCAGCCGCCCCCCATATGCAGCCAGACATAGCGGACGGGTTCCTGAAAATTCCACCGGCCAAGCATGATCTTGCCCTCACTTTCCATTTCCGGTGTCAGTAAAGCATGCGGTTCCCGATACGACATGGACTTTTCAGGAGCCTGCCGCCAGTTCCGGACAAATGGCGCCGTGGCAACGCGGCGGCATTGCTGTACGACATGCGTCTCATCCGGATGGAAGCGCATCGGATGTACGAAATAGCGGTTGGCTTTCTCACGTACATATTCCGGGTCAATACCAAACACATGATGACTGACAAGCCGCGCAATGATGCCGGATTTGATCAGCCCCTGAAGATCAAGCACCGCATCAAAACATTCTTTTCTAAGATTCCACAAGGTTTTCCAAGTCTGCCACCACCGGTGTGAGTCCTTCAAATTAACCTGGTGAACCTTCACTTGTGGTGGAAATATCTGAGTCACAAAGGCATAGCGCGTATCGACCAGCCAATGCACCTCGCTGACTTCAGGCCGTTGCAGTACATCATCCAGTGCGGGCAGCGCATGAATAATATCGCCAAAAGCAGACAGTTTGACAATCAGTATCTTCATGCGCCGTAACTACTCAAGTCATCCCTGCTTTTTGTGTGTTTTGCATTATGCTTTTACGGATAAGAGGCCAAGGCAGGCGTCACAAACTTCATCAGGCAATATATTACCCATGCAGGGTTGCCCCGAAACCGAACATTCGCGCTGCAAACACGGGCTGCAATCCGCCGGATGATACAACAGGCGCACACGGGAGCCCGAAGGGGAAGTGCGTGCCGGGTCGGTTGCGCCAAAAATGGCAACTACAGGTTTTTGCAGGCCGGCGGCCACATGCATCAATCCGGAATCATTGCATAACAGGCAACGGCTGGCCGACAGCAGCTGCAATGCCTGGCTGAGCGTAGTTTCACCTGATGCGTTCCATACCGGACCCGGGCAGCAGTGTGTCAGCTGTGTTCCAATGGCGTGTTCAGCGGATGTGCCGATCACCAGAATATGATACCCCTGTCTGGAAAGCCGCCCGGCGACATGCGCCCATGATTCGGGCAGATATCGTTTGGCACCACCGAACTGGGCTCCCGGAGCGACTGCGATGGTTCGCTCCGGATCCATCCCCTGTTTGCAGAGCATGGCCTCACCTTCCCTGATGGCTGTTTGCGGACAGGACAAGCTAACTTCACGTTCCCGAACAGCCATGCCCGCCTGTTCCGCGAGATCAAGATAATAATCGCGGTGGTGTTGTGTCAGGAGGTTGACGCGCGGCGCTGGCGCATCCGTGAGCAGAAATCGCCGCCACTGACCGCGAAAACCAATACGGCGGCCGCTACCCGCACGCCATGCCATCCATGCGGCGCGAAAACTGTTGGGAAACATGATTGCCATGTCCGCATGTTCTGGCATCGTGGATGAATATTGTGCCTCCGGCAAATTGAGGAACGGAATCAGATCCGCCAGCCATGGTCTGCCCCATAATGAGAGTTGTGCTGGCTTGAGCACCGCAACACATGCTCGCATGGCCGGTTGCGCCATCATGACATCACCCAGCCAGTTGGGAGGTTGCAGAACAAGGTGCGTGCAAAAATCGGAAAAAACGGGGTCAGATCTTGAATGTTTCACCGTTTGTTTTATGCTCTAATCCGCGCAGCATTCAAGATCTAACCCCGTTTTTTGCACGGCAGACAAAAGCATATTCCTTGCCAGATATCCTTCGATTTGAATGCCGTGGTTCAGGTATTCTCCGTTCTTCAATCACTTCAAAATGCCGGGCAAGGGTATTTCTGATGCCCTGCAAGGCATAAAAATAGGGATTGGCTTCATTGCGTAACAGGGGGAAAAAACGTTCCAGCATGTAGCGCAAACGAACGAACAGGGGAGGAAATATCACCAGACTCAGTATCAACACGCCATCCGGCTTGAGCAGACGATCCATCTCATGCAGGGCCAGCTCCGGGTTCATCATGTGATCCAGTGCATCAATGCAAAGAATGAAATCGAATGATGAGTCCGGCTCCGGTATATCTTCAGCAGCCATGGCAAGATGTTTTCCTCTGGGTAGTTTTCCGGGATAGGCACGGCGAAAATCATCAAGAAGCGGATCCATGTAGGTTTTTTCACCCTGCTCAATAAAACGTGCAGCGCAAACAGGTCCGCAGCCCAGATCCAGAATGGATGCATCCTCAGAAAGTTTAGCAGCATATTCTTCCAGCAGAGGCACATAATAATGGCGGATGCGGTTGAGTTCGCATTCCAGCACTGCCTCGCCATGCCAGCATTCAACCATCTGTTTTTGCGATGCAAGCCAGCGTGCCTTGCTGACGGGTTCATGGCGTGCCATGGACAACCTCGGTGATTTCCTTGTGGTGCTCTTCCAGCAGTTTCCAGCGCTGATGGCTCCACAGCCATAATTCAGGACGTTGATGGATGACAGACTCGAAGCTCTTGCCAATGCAATGCATAATCCGGTAGGTATCCGCATTTTTATCCCCCGTTACGGCGGGCATATCAATACGCCATAATTGCAAACGAAAGCGGAAATCCTTACCGATGCGATGCAAGACCATGCCAAAGACGGGCGTATTATGTTTAAGCACAAATGACGCCGGCAGCGTTGTGGTGTTCGCCAGATGCCCCAAAAACGGAACAGGCATGCCGCCCGACAGATGTTGATCCAGAAGAATGGCGACACTGTGGCCCTGTTTCAGTGCTTTGGGCAACCAGCGCAAACCTTGCTGCCTTGGTTGCATGACGACGCCGAACCGTTCACGGCATTGTTTCACGAAAAACTCAAGGAATGGTTGTTTGAACGCCCGGTAAATACCACTCACATCGGGTCCAAGCGTGGCATACATGATGCCGCACATCTCCCAGTTGCTATGGTGATAAAAAGCGACGAATGAGCCCTTGCCACGCGCCATGGCGGCGAGATATTCATCCTCCCCTTCCATACGAACACGCGATTGTAAAAAGGCTTTTGAGCGCAGGAACACATGCGGTATTTCAAGAATGGTCCGCCCCATTTCGGCGAAGGATTCCCTGGCCATATGTTTTCGCCAACGGCGATCCCGCTGCGGATAGATGCGGGTCAGATTGCGTATGGCTATATCCCGGCGGCGTTTGATCAGGTAGAAAAACAACCTTCCAAGTCCCGCCCCCGCAGCACCCGCAAGACGCACGGGAACCAGACGGATCAACCAGAATATGCCACGCACCATCACGGCTTGTAAAATACTCATCAATTGTCCGGCAGGCTCCTCGCCTCATCAATCAGCATGACCGGAATATCATCGCGAACAGGATATTCAAGCTTGCATGCCGGACAGACAAGACCGTCTTTGGCGTCGTTATATTCCACTTTTCCCTTGCATTTCGGGCAGGCCAGAATCTCCATCAGTTCCTTGTCCAGCATATTGATCCTCCGTTCAAAATAGCAAGATATAAAATAACCCATTTACCACAAAGGACACAAAGTTTCGCAAAGGGAACCTGTTATTAGAATTCCTTTATCCCGAATACGCCTGTGCCATAAACGTTAGCATCATGACCAGGTAACAGCGCGAATCTTGACTGAATTAACTTTGTGTCCTTTGCGGTGGAAAAATCCAAACAACTATTCAAGCACCAAGGATGGTCTGGATAATGGCTTCCGGCAAGCCTTCTTCGCCCTCACCTTCCAGCGGCAGCACCCACAATGGCAAATCATCCGGCCATATTGCGCTTAGTTTGACGGCATCTTTCTCCGTGGTGACAACAGACAACCCTCTGCCCGTTATGCCTTTGATATCACGGCTTTGGTAGAGGTAATGATCCGGGAACAGTATTTGATCTTCCACTGTTATGCCTTGTTGATGCAGGAAATCCAGAAAACGCTGCGGGCGGGCAATGCCACATACAGCCAGCACTTTTTCAGGTATCAGCATATCAGCGCCATGAATTTGTCGAAGCCCGGATGATTGTGCTTGCCAGTACCATTCCCTGCCCCGGGTAACAGGCGTGGCCGGACCATCACCCGTACGCACAATCAAATCGGCGCGGGCGAGTGCGGATACCGGTTCCCGCAAGGGCCCTGCCGGCAGCAGGTAGCCGTTGCCAACGCCTTCGGAAGGAACAAGTACGATATCACAGATCCGTTTTAATTGCCGGTACTGAAAACCGTCATCAAGGATGATGATGTCGCCCATTCCCTGTGCCATCCTGCTGGCTGCAACACGGTCACGCCCGGCAATGACGGGTGCATCACAGGAATGTGCCAGCAGCAGAGCCTCATCACCCACCCTGTTTGCGGCAGCATTCTTATTGACAAGCCGCGGCTGTTTCAATCCACCGCCATCGCCACGGCACAGGATCACGGGCCTGTATCCATGTTGCCGCAATTGTTTACATAGCCAGATCACAAAAGGTGTTTTGCCGCTACCGCCCGCGGTAATATTACCAATAGAAATCAGGGGTATAAGTGAAGCATGGACATGGCGTGCGCGCCTGGCGAGATTCCTGTCGTTTACGCCTGCATAGATACAGCTTGCCCAGCGTAGCGGAACAGGGGGTGATTTCAGCCGCCACCACATGTATTCCACATATTGATGCAGATTCATACATGCTCCAGAAAGGGATAAATCGCATCCATGACACGTTTCAGCACATGGGATTTGTCCTGCATGAAGACTGCAGCATGGGCATGGAGTTGTTTGAGTGCATCGGGATGTCGCAGGAAATGCCGCACGGCCTGATCAAGTCCATGGCCATCCTGTGTAGCGACTGCAGCACCTGCCTGCTGCATATCTTGCATAATCGCGCGGAAGTTTTGCACATG
>CAZJRL010000020.1:0-17502 GCA_964548425.1 uncultured Zetaproteobacteria bacterium
TCCGGTGATGTGACCGATGTCCTGCTGCTTGATGTCACTCCGCTGTCGTTGGGAATTGAGGTGGAAGGTGGTATCTTTAACAAGATCATCGAAAAGAACACGACGATACCGACCAAGAAGAGCCAGACCTATACTACGGCTGCCGATAACCAGACCGCGGTGACGATCAAGGTAGCGCAGGGTGAGCGCGATATTTTCTCAGCCAATAAACAGCTGGGTCTGTTTAATCTTGAAGGCATTGCCCCGGCACCCAGAGGTATGCCACAGATCGAGGTCACCTTCGATATTGATGCCAATGGTATCATCCATGTACATGCCAAAGACAAAGGAACCGGCAAGGAGACCTCTATTCGTATTGAGTCCGGCTCTGGCTTGTCCGAAGAGGAAATTGAGAAGATGAAGAAGGATGCCGAGGCACATGCCGAGGAAGACAGGAAGCAGAAGGAAACCATTGAGATGCGCAATCGTGCCGATGCGCTGGTGTATTCCACCGAAAAAGCACTCAAGGAACATGGTGGCAAGGTGGATGCGGATACCCGTCAATCCATCGAGGATGCACTGGCTGAATTGAAGAAGGCGCTGGAAGGCGGTGATAGCGAGGCTATTAAAAAGGCTGAAGAGGATCTTACGCAGAAGTCACAGAAACTTGGTGAGGAAATCTACAAGCAAATGCAGGCTGACACTGCAGCTTCCGCCACACCGGAAGGTGGCGAAAAGCCGGGTGGTGCCGGTAGTTCCACTAACAAGGCTGAAGATGCTGATGTGGTGGACGCCGAGGTTGTTGACGATAAAAAGTAAATTATTTGATCATAATCTTTTTACCACAAAGGATGCGAAGTTATACAAAAGTTAATTGGTAAAGTGTAAGGCGGCCATGGTTTGATACGTATATATAGAGGACAGCCTGTTTGACAATATTGTGAATGGTTTTTCTTTGCGGAACTTTGTGTCCTTTGCGGTGAGATCATGATTCTTTGATGCAGACTGTATGCAGAGCAAGGAGACAGGGTGCCGACAAAACGCGATTATTATGAAATTCTCGGTGTGGAGAAAGGCGCGGATATTAATACAATCAAGCGCGCCTATCGCAAGCTGGCCATGAAATACCATCCGGACCGGAACAGGGATGATGATACGTCAGCGGAAAAGTTTCGTGAAGTCACCGAGGCTTACGAGGTGCTGTCTGATACGGACAAGCGCGCCCGTTATGATCAGTACGGCCATGCCGGCGTCGATGACCAAATGCATGACTTCTGGTCACGTGGCGGTTTTCAGGAATCACAGGCATTTCACGATTTTGGTGATGTGTTCGGTGATATTTTCGGTGATATTTTTGGTTTTGGTGGTGGCGGTAGCCGTACCAGCCGTGGTGCGGATTTGCGTTATCAACTGGATATGAGTCTTGAGAACGCGGCCAATGGCCGTGAAGTGGAACTGGATATTCCCAGACATGTCAGCTGTGAAACATGCCATGGAAGCGGTGCCCGTCCGGGGACGCATCCCGTACCTTGCCGGACTTGTGGCGGTCACGGACAGGTGCAGATGCAACAGGGTTTTTTTGCCGTCCGGCGTACATGCCCTGAGTGTCAGGGGCAGGGGACAAGGATTGATTCACCATGTGTTGACTGCAGTGGGGCGGGACGTATACGCAAAACAAAAAAACTGAAAGTACGTATCCCACCGGGAGTTTATGATGGTGCTCAGGTGCGTGTCGGAGGTGAAGGCGAAGCCGGTATGCAGGGAGCCCCAACGGGGGATTTGTACATTGTTATCCGGTTGCAAAAGCATGCAATATTTGAGCGTGATGGCGCAGATTTATATTGCGATATGCCGATCACCTTTCCCCAGGCATCGCTGGGTTCGGAAGTGGATGCGCCAACCCTGAGCGGGCGGGTAAAAATCAGGATTCCTGCAGGGACTGAAAGCGGTAAGGTATTCCGCTTGCGTGGTAAGGGAGTGCCGGACATTCGTGCGAGCCAGACCGGAGATCTGTATGTACGTGTACATGTTGTTGTACCCAGAAAATTGAGTAAAAAGCAGGAGCAGTTGCTGCGTGAATTTGCTGCCGAGACGGGAGATGATGTGTATCCTGATCGCGCATCTTTTCTGGATAAGGCCAAACACTTCTGGGACGATTTGGCGAGAGAGGTTAAATCATGATGCAGGTTATTGTAACAGGGGCTTCCGGTCGTATGGGACGCATGCTGGTGCGCGCTGTCGCCGAATCCGGAGATACAGAACTGGCGGGAGCAACCGAGCGTCCGGGGTCAGGCTTTGTAGGTGGCGATGCTGGCAAGGCAGCCGGTATCGGTGCACTGGGGATTACACTTGTTGATGATATTTCTTCACTTCCACAAGCCGATGTGCTGATTGATTTTACTGCGCCGGATGCGTCAATAGATCATGCTGAATTTGTAGCGAAGCACGGCATGCGCATGGTGATTGGCACTACAGGGCATTCCACGCAGCAGTTAGAGGATTTGCGCAAAATATTAAGTGATTCCCCCACAGTGTTGGCGGCGAATTATTCAGTGGGAGTTAATCTGGCTCTACAATTGATTCGCCAGGCAGCACAGGTTCTGGGTCCGGAATATGATGCGGAAATATATGAAGCGCATCACAAGCACAAGGTGGATGCCCCATCAGGTACTGCACTGGCGATGGGAAGAACACTTGCATGGGGGCGTGGTGTGGATTTTGATGAAGCTGCTGTATTTGCGCGCGAGGGCGTTACCGGCGAACGTGCAACAGGCAGTATCGGTTTTTCTGTTGTACGTGCAGGAAACATTGTTGGGGAACATAAGGCGATGTTTATCTCTGGTGAAGAACGCATTGAAATCGGGCATATTGCCAGCGATCGTGTGGTGTTTGCCAAGGGTGCTGTGCGTGCTGCGCACTGGCTGATGAATCAGCGGGCAGGCTGGTATGGCATGGAAGATGTTCTGGGTCTGGGCGGTTAACGGTTTATCTATTTGGTATCGGAAACTACGATACCATGATGCAGCATCAAAGACTTTTCATATCCGGGCCGGTCGGAAAACTTCAGTGTTTGTATCAGCGTGGTGATGAAAATGCTCCCTCTGTCGTGCTTTGTCATCCGCATCCGCAATATGGCGGAACCATGCGCAACAAAGTGGTTTATTGGATGGCACGTGCTTTTGGCGAAAACGGGTGCAGTGTGTTGCGCTTCAACTTTCGCGGTGTGGAGCAAAGTGAAGGCGTATGGAATGAAGGCCGGGGCGAGGCCGATGATGCCGCGGCGGCCCTTGGCTGGATGCATGTCAAACATAAAAATACACCCCTGTGGCTGGCAGGTTTCTCTTTTGGTTGTTATGCAGGGCTACAGGCTGCGCGCAGGGATAATCGGGTGGAGCATATGTTTGCCGTAGCGCCGGCGGTGAATCTTTGGGACTTCGCTTTTATGCAGGGAGAATTACGACCTGTCACAGTTGTATCCGGCACACAGGATGAAATTGTTCCATATATTGCCGTAGCGGCTGCGGTGAAGATGCTGCCAAATGCAAGATTGCATACTATCAGGGGTGCAGGACACTTCTTCCCCGATCACCAGGAACAAATGAAGCAGGCATTACTCGCCGATATGAGGAAAGTTGGTGGCACAGTGTGATTGACATAGTTATATTGCTGTTCTAACATCATAATTGGTTATTGATTTGATCAGGAGGGGGATATGATAAAGAAACTCACGCCTATCGGCAATAGCCTTGGCCTGATTATTGACCGGCCCATCCTTAATTTACTTGATATTGACCGGGACACAGAACTGGAAATCGTAACTGATGGGCAGACATTGATAATCCAGCCTGTCAGGGAGGATGCGGAATACAGGGAAACAGAAGCAGTCATTGACGAAAGAAATACTGGTGTGCCGAAAGATGCTGGCAAGAGCTTTCTTGACGAATTGCGTGACGCATTCAAATGATGTCACGATCTGATAATTATAATGATTTGTATTCCCGTATCGAACAGCTGAATGCTATCGGTATTGCACTTTCAGCAGAAAAAGATGTTTCACGTTTGCTCGAAGCCATTCTGATTCGTGCCAAGGAAATTACGCAATCGGATGGAGGAACGCTGTATACAGTGCATGAGGACGGGAAGTTACATTTTGATGTTCTCCGAACCACATCGCTTGACCTAAAGATGGGCGGCGCAAGTGGTCATGCGGTAGAGTTCGATCCGATTCCCATGCATCTTCCGGATGGCGTGCCCAATGACCACATGGTTGTGGTCTACGCAGCCCTGCATAATAAAACGGTAAATATCCCGGATGTTTACGAGGAGACATCGTTTGATTTCTCCGGACCAAAAGAGTTTGACAAAAAAACGGGGTATCGGTCCAAATCTTTTCTGGCGATTCCGATGAAAAATCATGAAGATGAAATTATTGGTGTGCTTCAGCTCATCAACAAACAGGATTATGAGAAGGGTGTTTCCATTCCTTTTTCCAAAGAGGATCAGCAACTGGCCGAGTCACTGGCCTCACAGGCGTCTGTAGCCCTGACGAACAGAAAACTCATTGACAGTCTGAATAAACTCTTTCACGCGTTTATCAAAACAATGGCGGTAGCGATCGATGAAAAGTCCGAGTATACCAGCGGCCATTGCAATCGCGTTCTTGCGTTAGCCCTCATGCTGGCTGACGCTGTTTGCCGGACTGAAAGCGGCCCCATGAAAAATTTCTCCATGTCCGATGGCGAACGCTATACGTTGGAGGTGGCATCGTGGCTACATGATTGCGGCAAGGTCACCACGCCGGAATATGTTATAGATAAGGCTTCGAAACTGGAAACTATTTTTGATCGTATCTATCTTATTGATACTCGTTTTGAAGTACTGAAACGTGATGTGCGGATCCACATGCAGGAACGTCTGAAGCAGGTAGATTCAGACCAGCATGAAGCCATCAGGGAAGATTACCACCGGGATATTGAGCAGATTGAAGCCGACCGTGTATTTCTGCACCAATGCAACTCAGGTAGGGAACCTATGCTGTTGGAAGATCAGCAACGCGTGAAAAATATTGGCGCTCATACATGGGTCAACTGGGATGGCAAGCGTGAGGCATTTCTGTCTGAAGATGAAATACGTAACCTGCTGGTGTCCAGAGGTACGTTAACAGCGGAAGAGCGGAAGGTTATCAATAACCACGTCGTGGTCTCAATCAAGATGCTTGATGCCTTGCCATTTCCCAAAGATATGGAAAAAGTGCCGGAATACGCCGGTGGTCACCATGAACACATGGATGGTACGGGTTACCCAAATGGCCTGATTCGGGAACAAATGTCTATTCCGGCCCGTATTATGGCCATTGCTGATATTTTCGAGGCACTTACAGCAGCGGATCGTCCCTACAAGAAGGCCCAGCCACTGTCAGAAACCCTGAAAATTCTTGGATTTATGAAACTGAGCCATCATATTGATCCGGATCTGTTTGATGTGTTTATTAACAGTAAAGTGTATCTCAATTATGCCAGACAATTTCTGTCTGAAGAGTTGATTGATATAAAGGATCCGGATGAGATTCCTGGCTATCCTTTCATGCTGGAAGAGGATGAACTGATATAATCCGGGAGTTGAAAGTTTCAGTCAAAATCATACTACACAAAAAGGCCGGAGGTAGTTTGGATGAACTTCAGGCCGTCCACAGGGTGAAAGCCGAAGAGGTGAATCAATTATCACGGTAATTTCTGAATAGTCCGGATCAATTGAAGGATAAATATCTCATGGAGGACGCCATCAATGTCACAATCAGGTAACTACAATGATTTGTATTCCCATATCGAACAGTTGAATGCTATCGGTATTGCACTTTCAGCAGAAGAAAATGTTTCACGTTTGCTCGAGACTATTCTGATTCGTGCCAAGGAAATTACGAAATCGGATGGTGGAACGTTGTATACAGTGCATGAGGACGGGAAGTTACATTTTGATGTTCTCCGAACCACATCGCTTGGCATCAAGATGGACAGCATAAATAGTGGTACCGGGGATTTTGAGTCGATTCCCCTACATCTTCCGGATGGCACACCGAATGACCATATGGTTGTAGCCTATGCAGCTCTGTACAACAAGACGGTAAATATTTCTGATGTTTATCAGGAGACATCGTTTGATTTTTCCGGGCCGAAAGATTTTGACAGGAAAACGGGGTATCGGTCAAAATCCTTCCTTGCCGTACCGATGAAGAATCATGAAAATGACATTATTGGTGTGCTTCAACTGATCAACAAACAGGATAATGAGAAGGGTATTTCCATTCCTTACTCCAGAGGAGACCAGCAACTGGCTGAATCGCTGGCCTCACAGGCTGCCGTAGCCCTGACAAACAGGAAGCTCATTGACAGTCTGAGAAAACTGTTTAACGCTTTCATTAAAACAATAGCGGCAGCGATTGATGAGAAATCCGAGTATACCAGCAGCCACTGTAATCGCGTGCCTGCCCTATCCATGCTGCTGGCTGACACTGTCTGCCGGACTGAAAGCGGGCCCTTGAAGGATTTTTCCATGTCCGAAGATGAACGCTATGCACTGGAGGTGGCATCGTGGCTGCACGATTGTGGCAAGGTTACCACGCCGGAATATGTTGTAGATAAGGCGACGAAACTGGAAACCATTTTTGATCGCATGCATCTTATTGACACCCGCTTTGAAGTGCTGAAGCGTGATGCACGAATTCACATGCTGGAACGGCTGATACAGGCTGATTCGGACCAGCATGAAGCCATCAGGGAAGATTACCGCCGGGACATTAAGCAGATTGAAGCCGATTGTGTATTTCTTCATCAATGCAACACAGGCGGGGAATCTATGCAATTGGAAGATCAGCAACATGTAAAAAGCATTGGCGCCCGCACATGGGTTAACGCTGATGGCAAGCGTGAAGCCTTTCTGTCAGAAAATGAAATGTACAACCTGCAGGTATCCAGAGGTACGTTAACAGCGGAAGAGCGTGAAATTATCAATAACCATATTACAGTCTCAATCAAAATGCTTAATGCCCTGCCATTTCCCAGATACTTGAAAAACGTACCGGAATATGCCGGTGGTCACCATGAGCGCATGGATGGCACGGGTTATCCGAACGGTCTGACCCGCGAACAGATGTCTATTCCGGCGCGTATTATGGCCATTGCTGATATTTTTGAGGCACTTACAGCAGCGGATCGTCCCTACAAAAAGGCCAAGCCGCTGTCAGAAACCCTGAAAATTCTTGGATTTATGAAATTGAGCCATCATATTGATCCGGATCTGTTTGATGTGTTTATCAACGAGAAACTGTATCTCAATTATGCCAGGAAATTCATGGCTTCGGAGCTAATTGACATTGAGGATCCGGATGAAATTCCCGGCTATCCCTTCACACTGGAAGAGAACGAGTTGATGTAATCAAGGATTATTCCTTGATCTTTATCAAGAAGACTTTTTGCGGTCCCGCTATGCCGCAACGGTTTTACAACAATATAATTCAGGGAGTGGATACATGATTGACCTTGCCCATATTCATCCGATGCTGGTGCATTTCCCAATAGTGTTGCTACTCATGGTCGTGGCTGTTGATTTTGTTGCACTGCAGAGAAACGATGATCTGGCAAGCAATCAGGTGTTACCGAATATAGCACTGGTGCTTCTTGTTCTTGGAACTCTGGCAGCCATCGCCGCGTCTTCCTTTGGGGATATCGCGATGGATGAAGCGATAAGCAAGGGTTTCCTAAAACCTCCCCTGGAAGAGCATGAAGAGCTGGGATTCACAACCATGTGGATATTTATCGGGTTGACCGTGGCAAGACTGGTCGCCTGGAGGGCCCACTTTTCATTAACGACCTGGCGCGGCTGGACCCTGTTTGTCGCTGGTGTTGTTGGTGCCGGTATATTGCTGGTCACGGCCTATCATGGCGGGCATTTGGTGTATGAGCTTGGGGTTAATGTGGCTCCCGTTCACCCGGTTCCCACTCATCCCTAAGCCCGGCAGACTGCCAACCAGTGCCATACATCGATCATTCAGATGTCCCTAAAGCAGTTTGAGGGCATCCGGAAGATCAGCAACAGAGGGGAGAACAAGGTCCGCTCTGATCCCGCTTTGTTTAACAAAGTCCTTACGGTATTTACCAGTCTGCACCAGCGCAGTTCTTAATCCGGCATCTCTGGCACCGCCAATGTCTGATTCTACATCGTCACCCACGATCAGAACTTCGGAGGGGTCCACGCCGATTTGCCGGCAGATGCCGTGAAAAAAGGCTGCTGAGGGCTTGCCGAGGATTTCCGCTTCTCTACCTGTAGCATATTCAATAGCTGCTACAAATACGCCCAGGTCGAGATGCAGGCCATCCGGTTTCTGCCAGAAACGGTTCTTGTGCAATGCCAGCAGTTGCGCACCGCCCATGATGTGCAGAAAAATCTCCCGTAATACTTCGGGAGAGTAGCCTTCTCCACCGATATCGCCCATGACGACAAAATCCGGGTTGCGATCATTTTCACAAACGTCTGAAAAATCCTCCCGCAGTTCAGCACGTACAAACAGACGGGCGTTTTTATTGCCGATACGGACTACCGCCAGAGCGGCAGGTGTATGAATTTGATCTTCGGCCAGAGGGATGTCCATCTTTGCCAGCTTTTCTCCGATAGCATGTCGGGACTGCGTGGTTGTATTGGTAATTCCGGCCAGCCCGAATCCGGATTCGCGCAGCTTGTGTACAGTCCACGCCGCATCGGGAAGAGGATGATCGCCAACGTACAGTACGCCGTCCAGATCAAGGAGAATAACTGTCACACTCATATACCGATTCTAGCAAAGCTGTGGCATTGGAAAAGCGGAGATGGAAAACTTAGGAAAAATTCACTGTGTGGAAGGGAAGTGGTCCAAAATGCCCCGGTTTTCCCGAACTGCACTTACTTTTCCAGCGCATGAAGCTATCTTGTCTGACAGGTTTGTTTTGCGGGTTGGGGATTACTGTTATACTCCGGAAAATTATATTCACAGGGATAGCCATGAACGAACAGGAACTTCTCGCTCTTTACGAAGACGCAGGCGCCTTGCTCACCGGGCATTTTGTACTTTCCAGCGGACGTCATTCGCCGCGTTACCTGCAATCAGCCAAGGTTCTGATGCACCCGGAGAATGCAGGAGCCCTGGGCGGGGAACTGGCGGCGCTGGTAAATCCCGACGGCGTGGATGTAATCGTATCTCCGGCGCTTGGTGGATTGATTATTGGCCACGAAGTGGCGCGGGCGCTGAGTAAACCCATGATATTTACGGAGCGCAAGGAAGGCATTATGAGTTTGCGTCGTGGATTTTCACTGGAAGAGAATGCGCGCGTTCTGGTCGTTGAGGACGTGATTACTACAGGCGGTTCGGTGTGCGAATGCATGGGGGTGGTACGTGAATACGGCGGCAGTCCTATTGAGGTGCTGGCACTGGTAGACCGTGCGCCACATGCCGGGGGACGTTTCGATGTGCCGCATCGCACCCTGCTGCAGTTGGAAGTGCCATCCTATGATGCAAGCGAATGCCCACTATGCAGGGAAGGGACATTACCACCGGTGAAGCCCGGTAGCAGAAGCGCTGCATGAAACAAATCCGGGGCATCTGAGCAGTTATACGTGATGAGCGGGGCAACAGATAAGCCTGGATCCGTGATGCTCCGGCTGCTTCCCTTTGGTGGCGTGGGTGAGTTTGGCAAGAACATGATGGTTTATGCACTGGGCAATGATGCCATCATGGTGGATTGCGGCATGGGTTTTCCCGAGCCGGGTCAGCATGGCGTGGATATTGTGATCCCTGATATTTCCGCAATCAATGATTTGGGACTGAAATTGCATGCCGTTGTACTGACACACGGGCATGAAGATCATATTGGCGCTTTGCCGTTACTGCTACCGGAGCTCAATGTGCCTGTTTACGGGACGGAAATGACACTGGGCCTGCTGGCGGGAAAGATGGGTGAGGTCAAGGGATTTGAAGCTGATCTCAGGCTTTTGCCGGAGGATGGGCGGGTACAGCTTGGGCCGTTCGGTATTGAGGCGATTCCGGTGACGCATTCCATTATGGATGCAGTATCCATTGCCATTCATACGCCACTCGGCATTGTGATTCATACAGGTGATTTCAAGTTTGATCCGGCACCGATTGACGGCAGGGCGACAGCACTACATCGCTTTGCCGTATTGGGCGATCAGGGTGTTTTATTGCTTGTGTCCGATTCCACCAATGCAACACGCGCGGGTAGCGGCCCTACGGAACGCAGTGTGGGTCCGGCGCTAAAACAGGCAATTAGTGGTTGCACGGGAAAGGTGGTGGTTACTACATTCTCCTCCAATATGTTCCGTATTCAGCAGATTATGGACGCGGCAGCCGCTTGCGGGCGCAAGGTGGTGCTGGCCGGGCGCAGTCTGGAGCGTAATACGGAAGTTGCACGTAAGCTGGGCCGTCTCGATGTGACATCCGCACAATTCGTCAGCGTCAAACAGGCGGCGGAGATGAATGATGCAGAGGT
Source organism: uncultured Zetaproteobacteria bacterium (assembly GCA_964548425.1). GTDB lineage: Bacteria > Pseudomonadota > Zetaproteobacteria > Mariprofundales > Mariprofundaceae > JAUZQZ01. The sequence continues at coordinate 10,515 of CAZJRL010000020.1, forward strand.
GCTGGTTATTGCAACCGGATCACAGGGAGAATCACGTGCGGCGCTGGCACGCATTGCTTTGGGGAAATTTCCCGGCATGAACCTGAAGGATGGCGATTTGGTCATTTTTTCCTCATCCATGATTCCCGGCAATGAACGGGTAATCGCCGGATTGTTCAGCCATATCTATCGGCGTGGTGCACGTGTTCTGCATGCCGGGCAAGCGCCTCTGCATGTGTCCGGGCATGCACAGGCACATGAATTAAAGACCATGATACAGCTGGTACAGCCCCGCTATATGTTTCCGGTGCATGGCGAATACCGAAACCTGATTGAGCACAAGTATCTGGCGATCGCAACCGGCATACCCGAGGATCACGTGGTTATTGCTGAAAATGGCCAGAGCGTGCACGTGTCTGCCGATGGTATTTGTCTGGGGGATTCGTTTCAGGCAGGTGCGGTGTTTGTGGATGGAAAACAACATGATGAGATTGACGGTATGGTGTTGCGTGACAGGCGCATTCTGGCGGAAGACGGAATTGTGACTGCGATTGTGGCGATAAGCCGCCAGCAAGGATGCCTGATTGGCAATCCCGAACTGGCCACGCGTGGTGTTCTGCATCAGGAAGTCGGTGATGAAGTGCTTGGACGTGCAGCGAATGAACTGCGCCAGCATCTTGAAAAAACGGGCCAGGAACTGCTTGCGGATGAGGATATGACAAAGGAAGAGGTGCGTCTCTGGCTCCGGCGCTGGTTCAAACGGCAACATGGCCGACGGCCGATGGTATTGCCGGTCGTGTTTGAAATATGATGAATACCCGTGCACTGGTGCGTGAGGCAGTCGCCCTGTTGTTATTGGCTGTTACGATAACGCTGGCTATCGCCCTGTACAGTTTCTCGCCACATGATCCTTCATTCAATCACGAAATATCTTCACAGATAGTGTTGAACAAGGCGGGGTTGGCCGGATCGTATACGGCTGATTTTCTATACCAGTTATTTGGTTTCGGGGCCTGGATATGGCTACTGTTGTGTCTTGCCATTGCTGTACGGATGGCACGCGGCAAGCGCCCATGGCTGGGCGGCTGGACCTCGCTGTTCTGGTTGCCGGTTGTACTGGGATTATGCGCACTGGCTGGCGCGCATCCGTCATGGTTTCCCGCTTTTATCCGAACATTGCCTGCCGGAGAGGGTGGAGTCATGGGCGGGATGATTGTCACCGGGTTGCGTCAGCCCCTGCATGCTATTGGCAGCGATGTGTTATTACTGGCACTGGTTGTAAGCAGCTTTATTGCGGCATCACATATTTCCCTGGTGCATCTGGTCAGGCGGACAGTTTCTCTCTTTATGGCATGTGCATCACTGGTCCTGCAGCAAATTATTCGTCAGGCAAACCGGGTGCGTTTTATGCTAACCGGCCGCAAGGAACGAATGGTTGCGCGTGAGCATAGGCAGGCATTGAAAAAGGAAAAAGTGGTGCGCAAACCTAAATCCGAGCCACAGGTTGGCAAACCGGCGAGGGTTGAAGTATCCAGGCGCGTGCATGAAGAGCAGCAGGTTGAACTGGCGCTGAATGTTCCATCACATGAAGGATTTAAGTTACCTTCCGTATCCCTGTTTACATCTCCCAAAGCCGGCAAACGTGCTCACAACAAACAATCCCTGCAAGCCATGGCACGTATGCTGGAGAAGAAACTGCTGGATTACCGTGTCGAGGGTGAAGTAGTGGCGGTACAGCCCGGCCCTGTGGTGATTCAGTTTGAATTTGAACCGGCGCCGGGAACCAAGGTGAGCCGTATTACGGCACTTCAGGATGATCTGGCACGGGCCATGAGCGCCGTTTCCGTGCGTGTGGCAGGCAATATTCCGGGGAAGAGCGTGATTGGTATTGAGATTCCCAATGAAGAACGGGAAATAGTATATATGCACGAGGTTCTGGCGAGCCCGGAATTTTCTACAAAGAAGCATATTCTTCCTCTGGCTCTGGGCGTGGATATTGCCGGGCATCCGGTGGTGACGGATCTGGTGAGGATGCCGCATTTGCTAATTGCGGGAACAACAGGATCGGGTAAATCGGTGGCGGTGAACAGCATGATCTGCTCAATGCTGATGACACACACACCGGCTGATTTGCGTCTGATTCTGGTCGACCCGAAGATGCTGGAATTATCCATGTATGATGATATTCCACATTTACTGGTGCCTGTGGTCACCAATCCGCACAAGGCGGCCAAGGCACTGGCATGGGCGGTATATGAAATGGAACGGCGCTACCGGCTGATGTCTGAATCCAGAGTGCGTAATATTGATAGCTACAACAAGGCTGTGCGTAAGGAAAAAGATGTGGAACGCCTGCCTTACGTCGTAATCGTGATCGATGAACTGGCTGATCTGATGATGGTGGCAGGCAAGGATGTTGAGCAGTCCATCTGCCGGTTGGCACAAAAGGCGCGGGCTGCCGGCTTGCACCTGATTTTGGCGACACAACGGCCCAGCGTTGATGTGATTACCGGACTTATTAAGGCAAACCTTCCCAGCCGTATTTCTTTTCAGGTGTCCTCACGTGTGGATTCACGCACGATTCTGGATCAGATGGGTGCCGAACAACTGTTGGGATATGGAGATTCACTGTTCCTGTCCAGTGGGCGGGATTTACAGCGTGTACACGGTGCATTCGTGTCCGATGCTGAAGTTATAGGACTGGTGGAACACCTTAAATCACAGGGTGAGCCCGAATACCGGGAAGAGGTATTCGAGGTGTCTGACAGTGACCGGGATAACGCCGGCGGTAATGATGAAACTGATGCCAGATATGATGAGGCGGCAGACCTGGTCATACAGAAGGGGCAATGTTCAGTATCCATGGTGCAGCGGTATTTGCGTGTGGGATACAACCGCGCCAGCCGTATCGTCGAACAGATGGAACGTGAAGGTCTGGTGACGCCGCCGGGCTCCGGTGGAATACGCAAGGTGCTGGCTAAATCACTGCAGGATGGCGGCGGAGGGGCTGAATAATGCGCTTGATACCGTGTTTGGCATTCTTCCTGTGCCTGTGTTTTCCGGGCATGGGCATGGCTGCACCCTTGCCTGCGGAACTGGCCCACGCCCTGAATCAACTTGCCGGGGGGGGCGGGTTTTCAAGCCAGTTCGAGCAAACGATTCGTTTCTCCGATGGAACAATGCAGGCCTATAAAGGGGAACTGGCAGTGCTGCAACCGGGACGTTTCCGCTGGCGTTACACTGATCCGTATGAGCAGTTATTTGTTAGTGACGGGCACACCATCTGGCATTATGAACCGGATTTGATGCAGGTGCAGGTTCTTAAAACGATGCAGGGCGTGGATCCGGCAGTGATGCGCTTGCTGGATGGAAGTCTGGGACTCAAGAATGTCATCCTGCTTGAGACGGAAAATAAGGTGGACGGAATCCCGCTTCGTTATCGTGTGCGTATTGGTGAGAAAAAAGAGGTGTGGCTGGGACTTGCAAGCAGGAAAGGAAACCGTTTATTTTCTTCAGGGCGATCAGGTGAATTGCGAAGCAAGAGAGTATCCCCTGGGGGAAAAAGTAAAACCGTTTACTTTCTTTCTTATGTGGAAAGCATGGATGCTCTGGGAAATTATAACCGTATCCGATTATTACATATGGCGAAACATCCACCCGCAGCAACTTCATTTGTATTCAGAATACCTGCGGGTGTAGATGTGCTACCGCTTGAGTAAGCTTCTTATAAGTCCGGCATGCTCCTGGAGTAGGAGAATCCGGGTTCCACGCATGAGTTTTGCAAGCGGTTCAAAGGATGAGATAAAATGAAACAATTTTTCTGGATGCTGATACTACTGGCGGGGGTAACCTCCATATCGGAGGCAAGGGCCGCAGCGCTGGCCACCCTTGATCAGTCCGTCTCGGCGGCAGGCGTGGCCAATGCCTTTGTGGCGACGGCGGACGACCCTTCCGCCGTGCATTACAATCCTGCCGGCATTGCCTGGCAACCGGGAATTGGCGTGATGTTTAGTGGCGCTCTTCGTTTTGAGGATCAATCAGCTCAGTTGTCATCCGGGTCCGGCACGCCTTCCAATACGGAAAGTCCCGTTAATCTCGGGTCAATTTATACCGCATGGATGCCCAGAGACGGCAACTGGGGTATGGGATTTGGTTTCGATCTTCCGTTTTCAGTGAATACAGGATGGGGGACCGCCTTTAATGGCAAGGCTCAACGCACCAGTCTGGATGCTTTTCATCTTTCACTGGATGCGGTGTATGCCATCAGCAGCAGTATGGCCGTAGCCTTCGGTCCCGACTGGTATGTGGGGCGTATTGATGTGGATAGCGGCACAACCACGTTCCATGGTACGGGGGCAACCGCGGTTGGCGGGCATGTTGCCTGGATGTGGCATCCACGTCCTGCATGGTCGGTGGGCGCCGTATTCCGTTCGGGTGCAACATTGAATTTATCCGGGGATGGCATTGGCGCGGTTTCCGGAGCCGCGGAGACAAATGTATCCTTGCCTGATGTGATGCAATTTGGCATTGCGCATGATTTCTATGATCGCTTTAAACTGGAACTGAATGGCTCATGGACACGGTGGTCCACCTTTGATGATCTGGACGTAGTCAGTACGGGTACGGCGGGTACTGAACTTCATCCATTCAATCTGCGGGACAGTCTTTCCGCCATGGTGGGTCTGACATGGTTCTGGCAGGAGCATACACAGTTCCGTTTCGGTTACGCCTTTGATGAGGCGGCGACAAAGAATACCGGGTTTAATGCCAGAATCTCCGATGCTAACAGTCACCGGTTAAGTATAGGTATGGGTGTGGACGCGTTCGGAGTACATGTTGATACCGTTTACAGTTACGTCTATTCGCCTGCGCGCACGATTTCCGGAAGCGGGGTATTCAACGGGCGTTACAAACAGCGTTTACAATCGCTGTCACTTGGCGTTACCAAGTATTTTTGAGAATAAACTGAGCGATCCGGATTTATTTCAGGATGATTTTCGCCCATCTTACGGGGTGGATACGCCCCTGGCGCATCGTTTGCGCCCTGCCTGTCTTGATGATGTGGCTGGCCAACCCGAACTAACTTCTCCAGACTCCTGGTTTTCACATTTGCTGGCGGAAGGTCGCGCCGTATCCTGTATCTTCTGGGGTCCGCCGGGTGTGGGTAAGACGACGCTGGCCCATATCATGGCCCGCACCGCGCAGATGGCATTTGAACACCTGTCCGCCGTGTCGGCGGGCAAGGCCGAGGTTCAGGCGGTTGTGAAGCGCGCCAGGGGAGAAGGGCGCAGTTATCTGTTATTTCTGGATGAAATTCACCGCTTCAACAAGGCGCAACAGGATGTGTTGCTGCCGTATATTGAGGATGGAACACTGGTGCTGGTAGGGGCGACGACTGAGAACCCCTCATTTTCATTGAATAATGCACTGCTGTCACGCTGCCGCGTAGTAGTATTGAAAGCTCTGGAAGCAGGGGATATTGAAGATATCCTGTCGCGCGGGCTTCGCACGCTGCAACAGGAGAGCCCTGCTTTTGATCTGGGTGAAGAAGCATTGAAATGGATTGCATCGATCAGCGATGGTGATGCACGTTATGCTCTCAATGCTATGGAATCGTTTTATATGGCGTCCAGGGACAAACAGTGGATATTAAGCGATGTGCAAGCGTACTGGAGTCGCAGGGCCGCCCGGTATGACAGGGATGGTGATTCCCATTACGATCTGATTTCCGCACTGCACAAGTGCGTGCGCGATTCCGATGCAAATGCCACCTGTTACTGGCTGGCGCGGATGCTGGAGGCGGGCGAGGAGCCCTTGTATATTGCCCGGAGGCTGATCCGCATGGCCACGGAGGATATCGGTCTGGCCGATCCACAGGCGTTGATAGTGAGTCTCAATGCGCAGCGCATGTTTGAAATCATGGGCTCACCCGAGGGGGAGCAGGGGCTGTTCGAGGCGGCGATCTATCTGGCACTGGCGCCGAAGAGCAATGCAACCTATGTGGCGGAAAAATCAGCGCGCAAACTGGCAAGGGAAACACAGGATCAGTCTGTGCCCATGCATTTGCGTAATGCGCCAACGAAGCTGATGAAGGAACTGGGGCATGGAGCAGGCTATCAGTATGCACATGACGAGTGCGATGCTGTCGTAACACAGAGTCACTTTCCGGACGGAATGAAGCCCTCTTGTTTATACACACCGACGGATCGTGGATTCGAAGCCACGCTTGCAAAACGTCTGCAATGGCTTACAGAAAGGAAAAAGAAAAATACATAAAATTTTTCACCACAAAGACACTAAGGCACGAAGAATAAATAAAAAACAGGATGGATAAATTCACGTAACACATTGATAATGTAGGGGAAACAAATGAATGGTTTCTATAAAACTGGATATGTTTGCCTTACCTTCGTGCCTTCGTGCCTTCGTGCCTTTGTGGTTCAAGCCTGTATGGTTTCTGCTACGCCGAATTAGGAAGCCATCACACAATATCTTCCGTATGCGGTTTACTTTCCAGTGCGGCCTGACGGGGGCCATCAAATTCCGGCGGGGCTACTTTGAGGATACGATTCCCGGAAAAGCTGATTGCCCATGCGCCCAGCGGGGCGGTAAGAAGGATGCTTAACACGGCAGCTGCCAGAATGATTTCACCCGGCCCGGTATTCATGCCGGTAGCGGACATGGCGGCCAGGGGGGCTGCGCCGATAGCAGCCTGTACGGTGGCTTTGGGGATATAGGAAATCACGACAAACATACGTTCAGCGAAGGTCAGGTTACTCCCCAGCGTACACAGGTAGGTGCCAATGCTTCGGCCCACCAGTCCCAGAGCGATAAGTGCCGCTCCTGCCAGACCTGTTTGCCATGCGACATGGATATTAACCTGGGCGCCAACCATGGTGAACAGGATGATTTCGGCAAATATCCATATCTTGCCGAATTTTGCCGACAGTGCATGCGCCTGATGTTCGCGTTTCTCCAGAATAATGAATCCGATAGCCATGACCGCCAG
>CAZJRL010000021.1:0-17450 GCA_964548425.1 uncultured Zetaproteobacteria bacterium
ACCACGCCGGAATACGGTGCCCCCACCACAACTGCCGGGAGATGCACCAGTCCTGAATATTGCGCATCCACTCGAAATAGGTCTTTTCCCAGTGCTTCGGCACGAAGCGAACATCGCCGTTTTCCACCGCTTCAATGGCCGGCTTCGCCAGCGGTTTGATGTCCACGTACCACTGGTCGGTCAGATACGGTTCCAGCACGGCATGGGAGCGATCGCCGCGCCCGATCGGGTGGGCATGTTCCTCAATTTTATGCAACAGGCCCGCCGCGTCCAGATCAGCCACCACATACTCACGCGCCTCGTAGCGCTCCATACCGCGATATTTCTCCGGCACATCCGCCGAGTCCAGCATATGCGCCCGTGGCGTCAGGATATTCAGCATCGGTAAATCATGGCGTTTACCGACTTCATAATCGTTGAAATCGTGCGCCGGTGTAATCTTCACGCAACCGGTACCGAATTCGGGATCCACATAGGCATCGGCAATCACCGGAATCTCCCGATTGGTCAGCGGCAGCATCACCTTTCTGCCCACCAGTTCCGTGTAGCGCTCATCGTCCGGATGCACGGCAACCGCCGCATCGCCGAACATCGTTTCCGGTCGCGTCGTCGCCACAATCACATGCTGTTCAGGATTGTCCGCCAGCGGATAGCACATATGCCACAAATGGCCGGCTTCATCCTCATGCACCACTTCCAGATCGGAAACCGCCGTTTCCAGTACCGGATCCCAGTTCACCAGTCGCTTGCCACGATAAATCAGTCCTTCTTCATACAGACGGACAAACACTTCCCGCACGGCGCGGGACAAGCCCTCATCCAGCGTAAAGCGCTCGCGTGACCAGTCGCAGGAACAACCCAGACGCTTGAGCTGGCCGACAATCGTTCCCCCGGAATGCTCCTTCCAGTCCCACACCCGGTCGAGAAACCGTTCCCGCCCCAGATCACGGCGGTGCGTCCCTTCCTGATCCAGCAGGCGCTCAACCACCATTTGCGTCGCAATACCGGCATGATCCGTGCCCGGCTGCCACAGCGTATTTTTGCCACGCATGCGCTGCCAGCGAATCAGGATATCCTGTAGTGTATATGAAAAGGCATGGCCCATATGCAGTGTTCCGGTCACATTGGGCGGTGGAATGACAATGCAATAAGCGTCCTCTCCACCTTTGGGTGCAAAGGCATCGGAGTTCAGCCACTGATCGGAAATGGCGGGTTCAATCAGACGTGAATCATAGATTTTAGCCAGTTCAGGAGTTTTTTCTGTCATGCATGAATGCTACGGAAGCGCAAATCATTCGCAAGGAAGACGCTTGCTTATAAAAACCGGAATAACAAACCTTCAAAACTGAACCGCAAAGTACGCAGAAGGTGAATTGCGCTTGCGCAAGAGAGACTCCCCTGGGGGAAAGTTACGCAAAGGAACCCCAAAACGGGTAAACCCCGGATGCTGAATATACATTCAACTGCGGGAGTAAAACTTCCGGACGCACGGTGATGGTAGAATTCGGCTCATATGATGCATGATTGGCGCTCTTGTCCCATAAATACCATTAGAAATATATGGGTATTCCCCCGATATTCGAGTGAAATCGGAACTTGTACAAAATCGTCTGATTGATATATACTTCTGGTATATTACAAGAGAGGTGTATGATTATGTCGGTTGCCAAACTTTTTCTAAATGGTCGTTCTCAGGCAGTTCGTTTGCCTAAAGAATTTCGTATGCCGGGTAAGGTAGTGAATATATCTCGTGACGGCGATAAGGTGATTCTTGAGCCCATTGAAGATTCCTGGGATCAATGGTTTGATACCATTCAAAGCGCTCCGAAAGATTTGATTTCTGAAGACCGCGAACAACCTGAAATACAGGAACGCGAGTGGTAATGACACATTACCTGCTAGATACGAACATTTGCATATACATCATTAACAAGCGCCCACCGGAAGTGTTTGAACGCTTTCGTCGGATTAAACTCATGCAACTGCATATCCCGACCATTGTTATTTCCGAGCTCTATTTTGGCCTTGAGAAAAATCAGTCCCATAAACGCAATGCGTCTTTTCTGGAAAACTTTATTGCACCGCTTTCTATCACCGGCTTTTCTGTTGAGGCTGCAAAACATGCCGCAATAATCCGTTATCAGCTTCGCAAACAAGGTACGCCTATCGGAGCCTATGACATCCAGATCGCCGCCATTGCTCTGGCCGAGGATATGGTATTATTGACCAACAACACCAAAGAGTTCGAACGCATTGAAGGATTAAAACTGGAAAATTGGGTGCAATAACCTCGGAATCCGTTGCAAACAAATGCCCAGCGCACAAAAAGGCCGAAGGCCGTTTGGACGAACGCAAGGTCGCCCGAAGGGTGAGGGCTGAAAGCCCGAATCACGGCGATTCATGAATAGTGCAGGTTAAGTTGCTCCGGAGTTGAAAATCTGATGTATGAGTAAGCTTTCTTCTTCGACATAATTGCGGCTCCTAAAAACGTAAAGCCTTTGTGCCCTGGTGTCTTTGTGGTTCAGTATTTTTTCTGCCAAGATATTGCGGGTTCATATCCAGTTGCTGATAACTGCGGAACCGTTCACGTGAGGCATGTAGCAGCGGCTCGTTCCATGCGTCCACAAAATCCACCACTGAAGAAAACCCCGTCAAATCCGGGGGGATCTCGCAACTGCCGTTGATCAGCACCTCCGGCTGATTATCCCGGCACACGTCCAGCGCCAGCAAGATCGGATGCTCTGGATAAAAAGGGGACAGTTTACTTTTTCCGTTCAGGCTCCGCCTGGAAGAAAGTAAACTGTCCCCTTTCTTATCCACAGCCACGCCGTGCGCCAGAAAGGATTCCGGATGCACTGTCCACAGGCGTTCATCCAGTCTGGCCATAAAACCGGGATCAGGGCATAAAATAAGTACGTGCGGTGTCAAACGTCCGCGCCGGAGCATCAGACGGGCAATCCCTTCCACCCGATCCGGCGTATCCAGCCGTTCGAAATATACTCTGGTGTCATGTTTATCCAATCTTGTCCTTCCACACTTTTATCAGAACAAGCAGGGCCGTAATCGGAAGAATCAGCGTAAGCGGCTGTGCCGTCGATGGCTGGATATGGTAGCCTATAGCCAGCACATCAGCTTCAAACACCAGCGCCAGACCCGGAACCTTCCAGGTCCACTGCGATGACTCCCAATTCTTTGCCGGCCACCGTTCCGACCACTGCCAGAATAACCACATCGTGCCCATACCTATGGCCAGTCCCGCGATCACATCCAGCGGAAAATGCACGCCGCCATAGATACGGCCATAGGCCGCAAGCAGAAACAGGCATGACATGGCCCATGCCCGCCAGTCACTTCGTTTCCAGATGAGAAAGGCCAGCAACACCATGACGCCGCACGATGTGGCGTGGCCGGACGGGAACGAATGCGCCGTCAGCCTGTCTCCCAGCACATGGACATTCGCCAGAACCGCCGGTGGCCTCGGCATGTCAAACATACGCTTTAACAACTGTGCGATCAGACCGGAAACAGCGAATGCAGCCAGTGCCGCAACCCCCGGACGCAAGCGGAATAACATGAGTAACGTACATAGCAGCGCCACAACGAGCCCGTCACCCAAACCGCTGACAATGCCAAATAAAACATCCCCCACGGCATTGTGGTGATCATTGATCAGCCGAAACAGGTCATGAGGCTGGTTTAACGGTTGCATTCAGCTGCCACCCGAGAAAAGACCCAGTTGCCGCAACCGCTGCTGGCGTTGTTCAAGCAGGTCGGACAAGGGTAGTGCAAGCAGTTCAGACAATGTCTTCTCCAGCACATCACTCATCAATTCAGCCGCCTTTTCCGCATTTTCGTGCGCCCCGCCCATAGGCTCGGGAACAATTCCGTCAATCAGCTTCAGCTCTTCCAGATCTTTGGCAGTGGGTTTCAATGCCTCGGCAGCCTGCCCGGCATATTTCCTGTCATGCCACAAAATGGCGGCGCAACCCTCCGGCGATATCACTGAATAAGTGGTAAATTCCTGCATATACAGGCGATCGCCAACACCAATGGCCAATGCGCCACCGGAACCGCCCTCACCAATTACCGTGCAAATCACCGGCACCTTAATCGCTGAAAGCTCCATCAGATTCCGGGCAATCGCCTCACTTTGACCCCTTTCCTCCGCATCAACACCGGGCCATGCCCCCGCCGTATCAATAAATGTCATGATCGGCATTTCAAAACGCTCGGCCAACTGAAATAAACGCAGCGCCTTGCGGTACCCCTCCGGCCGGGGCATACCAAAATTGCGGCGGAGCTTTTCTTTGGTATCACGACCTTTCTGATGCCCGACAAGCATCACGGCATGTTCGCAGAAGCGGGCCATTCCCCCGACAATCGCACCATCATCGCCAAATGTACGATCACCATGCAACTCCTGAAAATCATCGAACATCAACGGTACGTAATCAAGAAAATAAGGCCGGTCAGGATGTCGCGCCAGTTGCGCCATCTGCCAGCGATCCACGCCGGTATAAATCTGTTTGATGAGTTTGTCGCGTTTGCTGCGCAGCTTCTCGACTTCCTCGGCAATATTGACACCTGCATCCTCGCCCATGCTGGAGAGTTCTTCGATTTTCGAAGTCAACTCGGCAATCGGGCGTTCAAAATCCAGATAACTACGCGGCATATTGTCTCCTTTGTTCCCGCCTTCCACCCTGTTTTTCCTTGCGTTCCGGTTGCCATGGGCGACAGACAAGATGGATGCCATTCATACCGAACCATGCTCGCAAATTCTGTTTCACCTCACTATTCCAGCACAGCGACAGATCAGATGAAAGTTCCGCCTGACTTCCATCGGAAAGGCGAAGATGAAACGAGACCTTCGCATCACCCGGATTTTCGCCCGCCAGCTTCCTGAAGCGGGCAATCGCCGCCTCATCCCATGCCAGCGCACTGGCTACAATACGAATACATGCAAGCTGGCTGGCCAGTATGGATTCCAGCGGCTCAACAGCTTCCGCCACGAGCGATAATTCATCGCGCGACCGATCCACACGCACTGCTGCCAGCAATGCCCGTTCCCCGTCAAGGTATTCAGATACCTCCTGATACAAGTCGGCGAAACAGACCATTTCGGCACTGGCATGCAAATCCTCGACCTGAACAAAAGCCATGGTGCCGCGTGCGCCACGATGCGTGCGTACGCTGCTCACACCCACGGCGGTCACCACCCTGGCACCATCCGGAAGTTGTTTCACATCCTCCAGGTTGATATTGGCCAGCCCCTCTACACGGCCCAGGTATTCCTCCAGCGGATGTCCGGTCAGATAAAAGCCCAACACTTCACGTTCATGATTCAGACATTCACCCATGCCCCATGGCTGCACATCAGGAAACCCTTCTTTCAATCCCTGTGGTTCAGCCACTTCAAACAGAGCGGATTGATGTGCTTCCACCTCATGCCGCTTGCGCGCTGCACGCTCCATCGCCTCACCAAGTCCTTCCATCGCCGCACGCTTGTGCGGAATCAGCCCTTCAAACGCCCCCGCCCTGATCAGGGCTTCGGCCATGCGCCTGTTAAACGTACGCGCAGGCAGACGCATGCATAGATCCTCAAAGGAAGAAAACACGCCGCCATCACGCACGCGTACCAGTTCACGCACTGCCGCTTCTCCGACACCCTTCACTGCGCCCAGACCAAAGCGAATGGCCCGTTCACCTTCCGGAATAAATTCCCAGTCAGATGTATTCACATGAGGGGGGAGAATCGGGATTTTCATGTTCCGGCAATCCGTGACAAGACTGTAAACCTTGTCACTGTTACCCATATCACAGGACAGCGTGGCCGCCATAAATGCCTGTGGAAAATGGGCTTTTAAATATGCCGTTTGATAAGCAATCAGCGCATAGGCGGCTGAATGTGACTTGTTAAAACCGTAACCGGCAAATTTCTCCATTAAATCAAAAATCTGCTCAGCCCTGTCAGCAGGAATTTTTTTCTTTTCAGCACCCTGCATAAAAATTTTACGCTGTTTGGCCATTTCCTCGGGTTTTTTCTTACCCATGGCACGACGTAACAGGTCAGCCTGACCCAGCGTATAGCCGGCCAGAACCTGGGCAATCTGCATCACCTGTTCCTGATACAGAATGACGCCATTGGTTTCCTGTAAAATGGGTTTTAACCGGGGTAATAAATAAACACTTTCCTTCCGCCCGTGTTTACATTCGATAAAATCATCCACCATGCCGGATTCCAGTGGTCCCGGCCGATACAGGGCGACCAGCGCAATAATATCTTCAAAACAATCCGGTTTCAGACGCGCAAGAAGATCACGCATGCCGGATGATTCCACCTGGAATACAGCAGCTGTATTGGCTTCCTGCAGCAACCGGAATGTTGCCGGATCATCCATTGGAATAGCAGTAACATCAAAGCCGGCATGTTCACTGTGCTGGTGAATCAAACGACAGGCCAGATCAATCACGGTCAGTGTTTTCAGGCCCAGAAAATCAAATTTGACCAGACCGACCTTTTCAACGCATTTCATATCCCACTGTACGATTGCGCCATCCTTACCCGGCTCCTTGTACAGCGGCGCGGTTTCCACCAGCGCATCACGGCCAATCACCACGCCGGCTGCATGTTTCCCCGCATGCCGGTGCAACCCTTCCAGCCGGCGGGCAATCGTAAACAGCCGGGCCACCTCATCATCATGGTCCAGCATCGCTTTCAGGCGTGGTTCGGCAGCCAGTGCCCTGTCCAGGGTCATCTTCAGGTCGTTGGGAATCAGTTTCGCAATCGCGTTGACCTTCCCGAGCTCCATTCCCAGAGCACGCCCTACATCACGTACCACAGCTTTGGCCTTCATTGAGCCGTAAGTGATTATCTGTGCCACCTGATCAGCACCATATTTTTCGGTCACGTACCGGATCACCTCATCACGCCGGCTCATACAGAAATCAATGTCAAAATCCGGCATTGAAATACGCTCGGGATTAAGGAACCTCTCAAAGAGAAGACCATAGCGAATCGGGTCCAGATCAGTAATGCCAAGGCAATAGGCCGTAATGGAGCCGGCTCCCGAACCCCGTCCCGGTCCGACCGGAATGTCATGCTCTCTGGCCCACCGGATAAAATCCGCCACGATGAGAAAATAGCCGGGAAATCCCATTTGCCTGATGATCCCCAGTTCAAAATCCAGCCGTTCCTCATAAATCCTGCGATCCGCATCGGGTGAACCCGCGACGATTGCCGGCCAGCGCATTTCCAGACCTTCCCTGGCCTGCCGGAGCATATATGCCTTCAGATCCATACCATCCGGAGGTTGAAAATCCGGCAACTGATACTGACCAAACTGCATATCCACATTGCACCGGCTGGCAATATGCAGACTGTTCTCCAGCGCCTCCGGCACATCCTCGAACAATTCACGCATTTCCGTGTACGGCTTAAGATAATGTTCCGGCGTATAATGGCCGCCACTCTCATCCGCCAGCACCCTTCCGCTCCTGATCGCCAGCATGGCCTCGAATGCATGGAAATCCTCACGCGCAAGAAAATGTGCATTATTGGTAGCTACAAGCCCTGTCCCGGTATCATGTGCCAGTTCAATGAGTTGCCGGTTCAGTGGCTCCTGACCGGCGATGCCGTGGCGCTGTAATTCAATAAAGAAATGGTGATTGGGAAAGATTTCGGCATATTCCAGCACGGCCTTCCGGGCAAGATCGGCATGACCATGTCGAAGATGCCGCTCAACCTCGCCATTCCAGCCCGAGGACAACGCAATCAGCCCCTCGCCATACTGGCGCAGCAGGGCTTTATCAATACGCGGCTTATAGTAAAAGCCCTGCAAATAACTGATGGAAACCAGCCGCATCAGGTTATGCCAGCCATGATTATTGCGCGCCAGCAACAACAGTTGCGGGTATTCCGGCCCACGTGGCCCGGCACTAACCTTCTGCCTGTGGTCATCGCAGAGAAACACCTCACAACCCAGTATCGGTTTAATGCCCCGGCGCATGGCCTCACTGTAGAATTCAACCGCACCAAACAAATTACCGTGGTCAGTCAGGGCAATCGCGGGCTGACGCAGTTCCGCAGCCCTGGCCAGCATCGCCGAAACGGACATCGCGCCCGCCAGCAGGGAAAAGTCGGAATGCATATGAAGATGTGCAAAAGGTGCAAACTGCATGCCCCAAGCCTAGCAGTCTGCCGGACTTAGGGAAAATTTACTGCGCGGCAGGGAAGTGTCCCAAAATGTCCTGATTTATCGTTACATAGTCACCACTATGCGCCTCAAAATCATGCTATTTTTGACTCACTTCCCCACCTGCTCGCTACAATCCCCCTAAATCCGGCAGACTGCCAGCAAGTCTGCAGGACTTAGGGAAAATTTACTGCGCCCTTGATTGTTCCTTTGCCCGCAACGTATGATTGCTCAACCGGCTGCAAACGGACAGATCAGTTGACATTCTCCGGGGGCTGAAAACCTGAATCATATTAGCGCGGTCACGGATGAATCAGACAGGGGGAGGGAGAATAAACCTGAATGCAGAACAATATCCTGTTCCGTCAGAAAATGTTGTTTCTTGTCTGTATTGCCGTAAGTCTCCTGTACATCATTCTGGCAGGAAGAAATATTTTTACTGTCAAGCCCTTGCCAATGTCATCCACCGGCAGCATTGCAGAAAACAGAAACACGTCAAATGGCCGTACGCTGGTTATTCTGCTGGATTCATCAAGATACCCGGAAGTATTTAATCCTGTATACATGCCGTTTACTTCACAAACAATAAAACGCGGTATATGGGGCTATTCCGAGGTGGTGGGAATCCCTCTTTCCATTGCCGGTGATCATGCCCTGTTTGAAGGAAAAATTGATTCCATTTTCAGTCTTGTCGAAGACTTTACCCCGGCGCCTTCCAGGGGAGACAACCTGTTTCGGCGTCTTACATCGAAGGGAAAGAAAGTGATCCTGATCGGGGAACTTGTTCTACCCGCATACCGCAATGATGCCGGAAAGACTTCCTACAAACCGGCCAAACACTACTTTAGCGAATACCGTAAAGATGCAGCGGACACCTTTGCACAGGCTTCACACATTTTAAAACATGAAGCATGGGATTTTGCTGTTGTCCAGTTCATCTCTCTTGATTATCTGGGGCATCTTGAAACACCGAAATCATCCAATAACCTTCCCCTGTACAGACAAATCGATCAGTATGTTAAAGCACTTGTAGCCCTGACAGGAAAACAGGACACAGTCCTGATTACCGGGGAGCATGGTATGGACGACAATGGGTTCCACATTGATCGTTCCCGTCTTGTCGTTAACAGTCCTTTCATTCTCTGGGGACCGGGTGTCAAACAAAGGAAAAAACCGTTACACATCAATCAGATTGACTGGGCGCCGACGCTTTCTCTCCTCAATGGTGTCAATCCGGTTTATCCATCTGTTGCGATTCCTGCATTCGGGTTCCTGCATCTGACGGACAGGGAAAAGCATGACCTGATTCAGCGTTTTAACACCCACATGGGGGGGAAAACTCCTGTTTCCACGGAAGAAGAGTTGCACCAAACCCGGGCGGCAAAACAAAAACAGAGCCAAAGTAAACTGTTTGTCTTCTTTCTTCCCCTGTTTGTTGTGTTGTCACTTGGAATGTTGGTCTATATCGCCCTGCTTCCCGAAAGAAAGGGGCATACAATCACCAAAACATTGCTCTACTGCGCTTATTCCCTGCTCCTGTTTTTTATGTTCATGCAAATAAATATGATTGAAATACTGGCCATGGCGCCACCATTCTCGGCCAACTACATCAAGGGGCACCTGCCGGGGACGCTCATCTATTTTTCACTGTTTGCGGTTACAGGGTTTGCCGCTCGTATTCCCATAAGGTCTACCCGTGTGAATCTCACCGTTTTTTCCATGGTCACCGCGGGCCCGGTTACGGCTCTCCTGCTGATGTCGGACAATCCTTATCATCTGTTCAACTGGATACTCATCGGTTTACCCCTTTTTGCATGGGGCATATCAGGGAAATGGCAATGGCTGGGACTGTTTGTTCTTTTCTGGGCCGGTCTGTCCATTCGCCGTCTTTCTTTCTTTATCGCATATGGCAAGCCATTTCTTCCTCCACAATGGTTCTTTGCCCTGCCTGTTGTTGTCTTTGCCACTGTAGTCAGTTGGTTTCTCCGCCACAGAAAAATGAGTACTGACTTCCAGCCTCTTACAGGATTTACAGGATTACTTGTCCTCCTCCCGTCACTGCTCGTTATTATGCTCCGGCCGGATGCCACGCTGAGTGCACTGTTGCTGTTACTCGCTTTATTACCTGTTGCTTTCGCAGCACGTCAGGGTAATGAAATCGGGAATATCCTCTGGGCCACGTGGATCGCCCTGTTTTATACGGGAACATCCGGCAGTGTTGAGCATTTGACACATATCGTTGCGCTACCCGTGTTTCTCCTTGTCTGGTATGGCATGCAGCATGCGTCACACCGTTTTTCAGGTATCGTTATTCTCTCGGTGATATGGATGATGTACCTTCTTCCCGGAAATACATTTGACCTTCGACTTTCGGAATTCGTTGACCCGTTTATTATGAGTACGGCCACATCCGGGAATATAGCAGCAACGATACTGCTTGTTTTCTCAAGGTATTTTATTCCATTAACCGTTCTTATAGGCATTGCCATGGCCGGCATGCACAAAGAGCAACGCAATGCCCAGATCGCATCAATGTTCTTCCCGCTTCTTTTTACAAGCGGCGTGCTGTTTTATTCAATACTGGCAAACAATACATCTCTATATCCCTGGCAGGAACAAATTCGCGCCGTGATTGTTATTTTTGTTCTGTTCCTGCTACTGGCATCCTCGACAGCAGGCGTCGTGTTAAATCGCCTCAACCTGTGGAAAGCAAAACCGGCATAATCCGGTTACCGTGACGATTGATTCGGATCATCCGCCTTCATAACCTCGATTTTCTGAATCACCACATCTTCCACAGGCACGTTCTGCAAACCCCGTTTAGTCGTTGTCCGCACGGCTTCAATTTTTCTGATCACACGCATTCCCGTCGTCACTTCGCCAAACACCGCATACCCCCATCCGCGCGGTGTTTTACTGTTGAAATCCAGAAAATAGTTGTTTTTCGTATTGATAAAAAACTGGGCCGTGGCCGAATGCGGATCGCCTGTACGTGCCATGGCAATCGTGCCAATGATATTCTTCAGGCCGTTATCCGCCTCGTTCCGGATTGGTGCATGCGTCTGTTTCTGGCTCATGGCAGACGTAAAACCACCACCCTGAATCATAAAATCCGGGATCACACGATGAAAAATCGTACCCTTGTAAAATCCTTCATCCACATAGCGCAGAAAATTCTTCACGGTTCCCGGCGCACGTGCGCGATCCAGATCCAGTTCAATGGTGCCCATGGATGTCGTCATGCGCACATGCACCACATCACCCTGTTCTGCTGCCGATGCCTGCAATGACAAAGCCATTACGGACACCAACAATAATCCGGTTTGATATAAACGCATCTTTACCCCCATCATCATCTCAACAATGCCAGCATTCGTTGCCCCAGCAAGGTCGGGTTGCGTTCAACAGCCACACCCGCAGATTCCAGCGCTGCAAATTTTGCCTCGGCCGTGCCCTTGCCGCCTGAAATAATAGCCCCTGCATGCCCCATACGCTTGCCTTTGGGCGCAGTCGCCCCGGCAATGAAGGCAACCACCGGTTTGCTTACATATTCATGAATGTATTCAGCCGCGTGTTCTTCATCGGAACCCCCGATTTCACCGATCATCACCACGCCTTCGGTCTGTGCATCAGCCTCGAAAAGCTTCAGGACATCAACAAAATCCATCCCGTGAACCGGATCACCGCCCATGCCGATACAGGTGCTCTGGCCAAGCCCTGTTTCAGTGAGTTGCGCCACCGCCTCATAGGTTAAAGTACCGGAGCGCGAGATGACGCCTACCCGGCCGGGCTGATGGATATGTCCCGGCATAATGCCGATTTTGCTCTCGCCCGGTGTAATGATGCCCGGACAGTTCGGGCCGATGAGCAAGGGTGGATTCTGCATGTTTCCCAGATGCGCCTTGACCTTCAGCATATCCAGCACCGGAATCCCTTCGGTAATACAGACAATCAGACGCAGCTCTTCATCCGCCGCCTCGATGATGGCGCCGGCGGCAAAACGTGGCGGCACGAAGATGACACTCGCCTGCGCTCCCGCTTCTTCCACGGCATCGGCCACTGAATTAAATACCGGTCGCCGCAAGTGACGCTGACCGCCCTTTCCCGGCGTCACGCCACCCACAAAATTCGTGCCGTACGCAATCATTTGCTCCGAATGAAATGTCCCCTGTCTGCCGGTAAACCCCTGGCAGATGACACGCATGTCCTTATCCAGCAGCACGCTCATTGCAGTGTTCCCGTGGCCATTTCCGCCGCTTCGTCCAGATTGGCCGCCCAGTGAATATCCAGCCCGGCATCCTTTATAATCCTTCGCCCCGCTTCTTCATGGGTGCCAACCAGTCGCATGATCACCGGAACATTCACAGGATGAGTTTTAATCGCTTCAATCAGGCCATTGGCAATCATATCGCAACGTACAATGCCGCCGAAGATATTAACCAGAACCGCTTTCACATGCGCATCAGAAAACAATAGCCTGAAGGCTTCCGTCACTGCCTCCACGGTTACACCACCGCCGACATCAAGAAAGTTGGCCGGTTTCTCTCCCTTGAGTTGAATAATATCCATGGTCGCCATCGCCAGACCCGCACCATTGACCATACAACCGATATTACCGTCCAACTCGATAAAATTCAGGCCGAATTGCGCGGCTTCGATCTCGCGCGGATTTTCCTCACCGGTATCACGCATCGCCACAACCTCGGGATGCCGATATAGCGCATTGTCATCAAAAGCAATTTTTGCATCGAGCGCGATCAGATCGCCGGCTCCTGTCAGCACCAGAGGATTGAGTTCCAGCAGGCTGCAATCGCATTCGGTAAATGTTCGGTACAAACCTGCCGCCAGTTTCCGAAAAGCTTCTCCTGCATGCCCCGACAAACCCAATATTTCTATCATGGTGATAAAATCCGTATCCGTCGGCCCTGCATCCACCGCAACAGGCAGGGTCAGTATCTTCTCCGGTGTCTTTGCCGCCACTTCCTCAATGTCCATACCACCGGCAGGACTGACAACAAAGGCCACTGCCTCGGCCTCCCGATCCACGAGCAGCGAGAGATAGAATTCACTGGCAATCTCCAGCCCTTCTTCAATATATACCTTGCGCACGGCTTTCCCGGCTTTCCCGGTCTGCCCGGTGACCAGTACCGAACCCAGCAAACCGGCGGCTGCGGCTTCCACCTCGTTTACTGACCTGCATACACGTACACCGCCTGCCTTGCCTCGTCCGCCGGCTTGAATTTGCGCCTTGACCACCCATATTGATCCGCCCAGTTCACTGGCTGCCATTACGGCCTGATCCACGGACTTCGCAAGCATGCCACGGGGGGCAGGTACGCCAAACGATCTGAGAATTTCCTTGGCTTGATATTCATGGATATTCATTCTTGATAAATCCTCACCGTGAATAAGATGCACTGATACTTTAGTTTATCACTATTATTGTCCACGAAAATTGCATCACGGCCATATAAATCAACTCATGCCAGTTCTTGTCCTTATTGGAGTTGGCCCTTATGCTCTTACCCGTAATGCAAAGGAAATGCATAAGACTTTTTTGAGGATCCGGGTGGAATAATATGAAACAACTTACATCCACAATTTTTATCGCTGTTTTTCTGATGCTGGCCAGTTGCTCTTTTGTGAAAACTACAGCCGAAGGGGAACAGGTTCGGGTTATCAGTGCCCCGCAGGCCGCTTCATGCAGGAAAATTGGCAAGGCGACAGTATCCGTCCTGGATAAAGTCGCATTTGTTGAGCGAAGCAAAGAAAAAATGGGGAAAGAACTTGAAGCCCTCGCTCGCAACAGTGCCGCCAGCATGGGAGGTGACGCCATTGTACGCATCAGCACAATCAAGGCAGGCGAACAATCCTTTAATGTTTACAAATGCCGACAGACTCCTGGGAAGTACTGATTAATTCAGAAATATCCAAAGGCATCCACGGTTTTTACCAACTCTTTCACGGCAGCCATGGAATGACTCAGTGCATCCTCTTCCTCCGCGGATAAATCCAGCTCGATCACTGCTTCCACGCCGCCACCGCCCAGCTTGCAGGGGACGCCGAGATAGTGCCCGTCCACGCCGTATTCACCTTCAAGGTAGGCGGCACAGGGGAGAATGCGTTTCTTGTCCTTGATGATCGCTTCGGCCATCTGCACCACGGAAGCTCCCGGCGCATAAAAGGCTGATCCGGTCTTCAGATGAGCGACAATCTCGGCCCCGCCATTGACCGTACGCTCACAGATCGCCTTCACCCGCTCCTCTGGCATCAGTTCGGTAATGGGAATCCCGCCAACTGTGGAATAGCGCGGCAACGGCACCATCGTATCGCCATGCCCTCCCAGCACAAACGCTGACACATTCTCGATGGATACTCCCAGTTCTTCGGCGATAAAGGATCGCATGCGGGCGCCATCCAACACTCCGGCCATGCCGATCACACGCTGTTTGGGAAACCCGGATACCTGTTTGGCGGTATAGACCATGGCGTCCAGCGGATTGGTCACCACCAGAATAACACAGTCGGGAGAATACCGGACGATTTTCCGGGTAACATCGGCAACAATCCTGACATTGGTGGACAAGAGATCATTCCGGCTCATGCCCGGTTTACGCGCGATACCGGCGGTAATAATCACCAGATCGGAACCGGTGGTGGCGGCATAGTCCTGAGTGCCATGCACCATGGCGTCAACCCTCAGGATCGGCGATGATTCATACATATCCAGCGCCTTTCCCTGCGGCACGCCTTCCATCACATCAATCAGTATGATATTGGCCAGTTCCTTCTGTACGGCAATAAACGCAGCCGTTGCACCCACATTCCCGGCACCAACAACCGTAATTTTCTTGCGATGAAACGCAGCCTTGCTCTCATCTCTTGTCTCCGACCAGCGCATACCAAACCTCCCCTGGGGTTAAACCTGAAATACCTCACACATCATTATGCATGAACATAGCCTTGCCAAGCCCCCTTGTCGAACGAGAGAATGGCGCATGGCTGATCCGGACCTTCACCGTATTCCACCTGTTGTTTTCGAGGTATGTCGGGCGTTTGCCGGGGCTGGTGGCCATGCATGGCTGGTTGGCGGGTCAGTACGTGATTTATTACTTGGACAAATCCCCAAAGACCCGGACATTGAGGTTCACGGCCTGCATGCTGATAATTTACGCCAAACACTTGATCATATGGGCAAGGTCGAATTGGTCGGGCAACAGTTTGGCGTATTTAAATTATGGAAAGATAATCTCTGTATCGATATCGCCCTACCCCGGATCGAACAAAAAACAGGAGCCGGGCACAAGGCTTTCGCTGTAATTCCCGATCCTGACATGACCCCTGAAAAAGCCAGTCTCAGGCGAGATTTTACCATCAATGCCATGATGCTCAATCCTTTAAGCGGTCGCTTGCTGGATTTTCATGGCGGATACTCTGATTTGCAGGACGGCATCCTGCGGCATGTTTCTCCCGCATTTGCCGAAGATCCGCTACGCGTACTGCGTGGCATGCAATTCGCTGCCCGCTACCGTCTGAAACTGAACAGTGATACTGCCGTACTGTGTCGGCAATTGTTGCCTGAAGCTGAAACACTGGCAAAAGAGCGTATCTGGTGCGAATGGCAGAAATGGGCGCAAGCTCCCCATCCTTCATTTGGCCTGAATGTCCTGAATGAAAGTGACTGGCTGCAACTGTATCCACAACTGGCTGCACTCCGGGGATGTGTGCAGGATCCCGGTTGGCATCCCGAAGGCGACGTGTGGACACATACGAAACTGGTGACAGATCAGGCCGCGGGAATCGCTGATCGCCGCCATCTGGAACTTGAAACATGTGAGCATCTGGTTTTCGCCGCCTTATGTCATGATCTGGGAAAACCGGCTACAACATCCATGCAAGAAGCTGATCATGCCCCCCGCATTCGCTCTACGGGCCACAGTGAAGCAGGCGAGGAACCGGCACGGGCATTCCTCACTGCTATCGGTGCGCCAAAACGCATGACGCGCCATGTCATTCCATTGATACGGGAACATCTGATGCATTTGCATGGTCAGCCCACACCGCGTGCCGTTCGCCGCCTGGCACACCGGCTGGAACCTGTATCCATTGAATTGTGGGAATCTCTGGTCGAGGCCGATGCGTCGGGACGCGCACCCCTCCCCCCGACGCGTCCGGCATGGCCATGGCTTGAACAGGCCCGAAAAATGGAAGTGCAGAACGGCAAACCGGAACTGCTCGCAACCGGTCGAATGCTGCTCGAACTCGGCATGCAACAGGGTCCGGACATGGGGCGTTTGCTTGCCGAGGCATATGAAGCACAACTGGATGGTGAATTCAGCAATGCACCCGGCGCCCGCGACTGGCTTTCCCGCAAGCTGGGTAACGGTTAGCATGCCGTGCATATGACTAAAAACGTACACGTAAACGAACTGTTTAACCTTGACCTTATTCACAAATATGACAAGGCGGGACCGCGTTACACATCCTACCCGACAGCACCGATGTTCCATACCGGTATCGGTCCCGTGGATTACGTATCAAGCCTCAAACGCGCCTCCATCAAGGATGCGCCGATTTCGCTGTACATGCATGTGCCCTTTTGTGACACGGTCTGCTACTACTGTGGCTGCAACAAGGTCGTCACCAAACAGCGCGAACGCGCCGTACCCTATGTGCAGTACCTGCTCAGGGAAATTGATTTACTGGCCGATGCCATCGGCAATCACCGCACGGTCTCCCAGCTCCACTGGGGCGGCGGTACGCCAACCTTTCTGAGCGAGGAGCAGATTCGGCAACTGATGGCGAAACTGCATGACCGGTTCCGTTTTGCACCGGATGAAACAGGTGAATACGGTATCGAAATTGACCCGCGTGAATGTAATGAAGATACCGTCCACATCCTGCGTGATGTCGGATTCAACCGGATGAGCATGGGGGTTCAGGATTTCGAGCCTGCCGTGCAGAAGGCCGTCAACCGCATCCAGAGCAGGGAGGAAACACTGGCTGTGCTCACAGAAGCGCGGGCGCACGGTTTTCAGTCCATCAATATTGATCTGATGTACGGCCTGCCGCTGCAAACAGTGGAGACCTTCAACCGCACGCTGGATACCATTATTGATTTTTCACCGGACCGGATTGCGCTGTTTAACTATGCGCATCTGCCGAAGATGTTCATGCCACAGCGGCGTATCCACGAGGCCGACCTCCCCTCACCATCCGAAAAACTGAACATCCTGGAGCTCTCCATTGATCGTTTAC
>CAZJRL010000022.1:0-17038 GCA_964548425.1 uncultured Zetaproteobacteria bacterium
CACCACCGGTGCAATCGCATCAAAGAAGCTCAAATGTTCTTCACCGGTCAGCTTGCGGATGGCATCAAACAATGCATCACTGGTCAGAGGACCTGTGGCGATCAGAACCAGCCCGTCATCCGGGATCTTTGTAACCTCGCCGGATACAATCTCGATCAACGGCTCGGCTTTCAGCGCCTTTGTGACCAATCCGGCAAACTGCTCGCGGTCCACGGCCAGCGCCGTACCTGCCGGGATACGCGCTTCATCGCCACACCGCATAATCAGCGAATCCATGCGCCGCATCTCTTCATGCAACAGGCCTACAGCATTTTCCAGATGATCGGCGCGGAAGGTATTGGAGCAGACCAGTTCGGCACAATCACCGGTTTTATGCGCCGGGGTCATTGTTGCCGGGCGCATTTCATGAAGTTTGACGCGGATCCCGCGTCTGGCGAGTTGCCATGCCGCTTCGGAACCGGCCAGGCCCGCACCGATGATAGTGACGTATTGGATGGAGGAATGATCAGACATGCCGCGAAGCTACTGGCCACTGTAACGGCAGCCAAGGATAATAAACCTGTTGTCAAACTGGTCGTATTGCCCCATCAAAAGCATCAACGCCAGTTGGGGACAGCAAAAGGTAAAATTGTCATGGCCGATGATTTTGATGAACCGCTTGATGACTTTGCACCCTATATAATGAGCCTCTCGCAAAACTCATGAGCGGCGGTCCCCCAGGGGAGCCTCTCTCGCTTCGCGATTCACCTTCTCGGCTTCCCCACTACGGCCCATTTTCGAGCTGGAGTTTGATTCGATCCTTTGGCTCTCACCCTGCGGGCGACCTGAAGTTCGTCCAAACGGCCTACGGCCTTTTTGTCGATCCATGGAACCACCATGCACCTCACTCCACCTCAAAAATAGCCTCAAAGTGGGATTGCCGCTCATCCACCCAGAGTTTTGCAAGGGGCTCAACACCATGAGGTTATTGCTCGACACCCATACATTTATCTGGGCGGCCACACTGGATGAACGTCTGAGTTCAAAAGCGCAGAAATTACTGCTGGACAGTGATAATGAACTGTTCCTCAGTACGGCCAACATCTGGGAAATGGCCATCAAAACCAGTCTTGGCAAACTGATTCTCACGCAACCGATGGAGCAAACCATCAATGAACAGATTCAGATGAACGGTTTGCAAATTCTGAATATTGAATCAGCGCATGCTTTGGCCGTGGCATCGTTACCTTGGCATCATCGAGACCCCTTTGATCGCTTGTTGATTTGCCAGAGTAAACTGGAAAAGCTGACCATATTGGGCTGCGATAATGCGATGGATGCTTATGGTGTTGATCGGATATGGTAGTGGCATTTCTCTGTTCACTGATTTGCCAAACAGTCACAGTACCGAAGCCGTAGCGAGTGGATTCTTTTTATTTTCTTTTTTGCCAACGTTTTGGATGACGGCTGCCATGCATAACAGCAATAACTACGATAAATTTTTCCTCGATTCGATAATAGATTGTAAAGGGAAACCGATGAACGATGGCACGCCGGACGCCTCTGTAAACAACAGGATACAGACGTGGGTTGTCTGAGATCGTGTTACAAAGACCTGCGACTTCATTAAGAAACTCATAGCCAAGGCCTTCGCGTTGCTTTTTGTACCAAAATGCAGCCTCTTCAACATCAGATTCTGCTTCTGGACGAAAATGTATACTGAGGTTCACAATCGTTTTTTAATATCCACTATCACCGCTGAAGCTTCGCGACCTTTGATGTTGTCGGATTCATAGGCATCCAGTCGCCGATCAAGCTCTTTCTTTTGCTCGTCGGTTATTGACAGCGCCATTTGATCAGCGGCAATGCTGTCCCATATATCCTCGACTAACTGTATTCTTTCATCTATCGGGAGCGTTCGTAAATTTGTATTTGTAGCTGCCATTTTTATTGCCTCCTATCATATTTTAGCCCCATATCGATCAGGATGTAACGGCCGGGCCTGCTATTGTGGCATTTCCTCGCGCACCATCGAGGCCAAGTCTTATTTTGTGCATTTCCATACCATGAAATCATCGATCAAGCCAGTATTCAGGTCTGCGATGCTGATGAGGGCACGAAATTCGGGGGACACTTAATCCCACCTCTCATTATCGTTTTAACATGCTGCTTGAGGCGTTTCTGCCACAATCCTACAAAAAATAGGCATTGTGTCGCCGGAACTTCTTGCTGTCGGTGAAACGTAATGTGCGCCGAAGTGGCCGGTTCGTCAAAAGAGGAGTGCTTGCGAATGCCCACATCGGCTTCCATACTCGCACTATGCGCTATTTTCTCATTCTCTCACTGCTCTTTATTTCACCTGTCTGGGCGCAGGCTGAAAGCAATCAGCCGGGTGGCACGCGCGTTTCGCTGTCTGCCATGGCTGAAACCGAATTGGCCAACGACGAGGTTGCGGTACAATTCCGGGTGCAGGCCGAAGGCAGGCAATCCGCGCAGTTGTGGCAGCAGGTGAACCGGGTCAGCGCACGCATCAAGCAACGGCTGGAAAACGAGAGCGATGTAAAACTGACAACCACCAGCCGCCGGCTGGAACCTGTATGGGAATACCATCCAACCACGCGCAAACGGGAACGAACCGGCTGGCGCATGGTGCAAACCGGCATGATTACCAGCACGAAGCTGGATGCGGTGCCAAACTGGTTGGATGGCATCGAGCAGGCCGGTGCCTAACTTTCCGGGCTGCAATTCCGTGTGAGTTCTCCAACCATGAATGACGCGCAGGATGCGTTACAGCTACAGGCCATTCGTAAATTCCGCCACAAGGCCGGAGCTATAGCCAAGGGGCTGGATGCAAAAAACTTTCGGGTGATTCGCCTGCAAACCAATGCCAACCGTCCGGTTTATCAGGTTCGCGGCATGGCCATGATGGCAGCAAAAGCTGCTGCGCCACCGGCGCTCAGCTCCGGCGAAAGTAAGGTCTCTGTAAGCGTTTCCGGCAAAATCGAAGTGCCGTTCAGGGATTTCCAGGTCAGGTAGTCTGATAAATAAATAACCAAAAATGACTGTTTATTCGAGGTTGGAACCAACTTTGTAAATGGTCCGAATCGTTTCTTTCGCCATGAATAGTGATTGCAAAAATGTAATCATTCGGATACATTTTTCCGTATGGTCGAGGTTCGGCAAACTGATGTTTATGAAAAGTGGTTTTCCCGGCTCCGGGATATAAGAGCCAAGGCCAGAATAGACATCCGAATCCGACGATTGTCACTGGGCAATCCGGGAGACGTAAAACCGGTAGGCAATGGTGTGTCGGAACTGAGAATTGATGTCGGGAAAGGATACCGTGTCTATTTTGTACAACGCGGGGATCAGTTGGTTATTCTGCTTGCCGGCGGCAGCAAACACACCCAGCAAAAGAATATTGAGCTGGCAAAACAACTCGCAAAGGAAGTTCAGGAGGCATGATGAGTGAAGCAAAAACATCACTGTGGGATGCCAGTGCGCATCTGAATACCCCGGAAGCTATCAATGAGTATCTGACTGCTGCGCTGGAAGATGGTGATTCTGACCTTCTGATCGCAGCTCTAGGTGACATTGCAAGAGCCAAGGGAATGACGAAACTTGCAAAGGAAACACGCCTTGCCAGAGAAAGCTTATATAAAGCCCTTACCCCTGGTTCCAAGCCGCGTTTCGATACTATTATGAGGGTCATGCATGGCCTTGGAATTCATCTGGCAGCGCATTGATTGGAACTACATTCTGAGGCTGGAATCGGCCTTGGAATACAAATAGCCAACAAAAAAAACGGGGTGCCATGATGGCGCCCCGCTAGTTTTGGATTTGAGTGAGAAACTCAGTCGGTGCGGCTGGTGACTTCCAGCAGATGATAACCGAACTGGGTCTGCACCGGGCCCTGCACCGTATTTACATCGGCGGAGAACACCACCTTGTCGAACTCCGGAACCATCATGCCGGGGCCGAATTCGCCCAGATCGCCACCACTCTTGCCGGACGGACAACTGGAATGCTGTTTCGCCAGTTCGGCAAAATCCGCACCGCCCTCAATCTGCGTCTTGAGTTCGTTACATTGCTCTTCGCTGCTCACCAGAATATGTCGTGCTGTTGCTGTGGTCATAAGTCACCTCGTTTTTGAATTTTGCCCATACTAACAGCTTAAAAGCCCTGTATCTATTCGGCGCGGTATATCGAATCATAAAAAGCATCGTCAAGAGCATTTCACCGCAAAGTACGCAAAGTCACGCAAAGGAGCCCCTTAAAACGAGTAATTCCCGGAGCCTGAACATGCATTCAATTGTGGGAGTACGACTCCTGGGTTTTATATTTCGTCTTTACTCTGCGTAACTTTGCGTACTTTGCGGTAAAGATTTTTTATTCGAATGCCCTCACTAATCAGGAAAAACCACGTTCAAAGGCAAGCAAGCGTTTTTTCCATTCCAGCCCGCAGGAAAAGCCGCCCAGGCCGTGGGCTGCAACAACACGATGGCAGGGAATCAGGATGGGGAGCGGATTGGCGCCCAGGGCTTGGCCTACAGCCCTTGGACCGGAATGCAATACCTTTGCCAGGTCGCCGTAGGTGCACGTATGGCCTATGGGGATTTCCAGCAAGGCATGCCGGAGCCGATGCTGAAAAGGCGTGCGAGCGGCGGCCATCAAGGGCAGAACCGCATCCTCATTGCCGGAAAAATAGCTGCCCAGCCATTGTGCAACCGGATGCTGCTCCGGGCATACAGGCGCATCGCTGGCTTCCAGCCGTATGCCGTAACATACACCGCCGTTCAGAAGCAACATAATTCCGCCCCACGGCGTTTGATATGTAAATGGCTGTGGATCGTTGGACATGGCGATAGCATAGCCCAATGGACTGGGCTTTGTTTTTCTCGTCACTGATTTCCTCGACGCTGTTTCCCGGCGGGTCGGAGATATTACTGCTCTACCGGCTGAACGAAGGTGCCAATCCATACACGATCGTCGCCATTGCCACCATTGGCAATGTACTTGGCAGTTTCATCACCTATGGCATGGGCCGACTAGGCAATGAGGCGGTGCACAGGAGATGGTTACACATGGACGAGTCCCGCATGGTGAGGGCCGAACTCTGGTTTACAACATACGGACAGCCCTCACTACTGTTCGCCTGGCTGCCAATCATCGGCGATCCACTGTGTCTGGTCGCGGGTCTGTTGCGCAGCCCGGTATGGATATTTCTGATTCTGGTGACATGCGGCAAGTTTGGCCGATATGTATTTCTTGCCTGGGCGTTTACGTCAATATCCTGAGCCACAACGGCAAGGTAAGCAGGGAAAGGGTGGTCGAAACCGTGACCGCCTCGGCATACAGGGTGGAATCCAGCTTGAAACGGTCGCAAATCACCAGCCCCAGCACCATGCAGGGCATCGCACCCTCAATCACGCTCGGTGCAATCAACCGCTCCGGCATGCCCACACCCATGCTTGCACCCCACACAATTAGCGGCATCAATCCCAGCTGAATCAACAGCATGGGCATGAGTACCGGTATTTTTCCCAGCCAGCCGGACTGCCAGCGCAATGCCATACCGATGGACAGCAACATCAATGGCACGACTGCCGCACCCAGCACCCCCAGTGCCTCATCCAGCCATGCAGGCATGGGGATATGCATCATACTCAGAAGCAAACCACCCAACGCCGCCCATAATGCCGGAACCCGGACCAGTTCGACCAGGGCATGGGCGCCACCGGTATGATTACCATAATACCGGGCAAGCATGATGCCCACCGTGAACAGCAAAGGCGTGCTGGCAAACAGATCGAAGGGAATAGCCACGGACTGCGCCCACGGGCCAAAAGTTTGCGTTAGCACCGGCAGGCCCAGATAGGTGAAGTTACCGAACCCTGATGCCAGCAACATCGCACCTGCCGCACGTCTGCCACCAAAGTGTTTTCCGTCCCCATAAATCATGGCGGCAGCAATCAGACAAAACAGGACGCTGACCGCCGCCACCACGGGCACACGCAGGAGATTGAGCGAAACCGGTGTTTGCCACATCACATGCAGCACCAGGGCGGGCAAAAAAATCTCATAAACTGCTTTGGCCAGATGGTTGCGAATCGCTTCGGCGGACTTGCCGCCAAGGATGATGCGCCAGACAAGGCCCGCCGCGATAATCCCGGCCATACCGAGAAGGATGGTGAACATGGCGCAAGGTTAGCGCAAATACGAATCAGGTTCGTCTCTTCTCTATCCGGCGGACATTGAAATCGTTACTATCGCCACCTTATCAACCACACAATCCGGAGGCTTGTCATTTCCACACGAACCAGATTCAGGCAACTGAACAGAAACGGGGTGGCCTGGCTGAAAAGTCAGGATATGCTGTATCTCAGTGTGCTGGCTATCGGCATCGGTATCGTCGCGGGCTATGCCGCCCTGTTGTTGCGTTTCAGCATTGAATGGGTCTCCGAATTATGGACGGGTGAACGCATGTGGGAAATGGCAGTGGATACCCTGCCATGGTATGTCTATCTGATTGCACCCACCGCGGCGGGACTGTTCGTTGGCTGGCTGCTGGTCCGTTTACTGCCACATGGTGAATTGCGCGGTGTGGCCGGCGTCATTGAAGACCTCGTGGAACACAATGCACGCATTAATCGAAAACAGATTATTACGGAAACAGCCGGCATGCCGCTTTCTCTGGGCAGTGGCATCAGCCTGGGCCGTGAAGGGCCGACCGTGGCAGTCGGCGCCGTGATTGCTTCAGAAATCGGGCACAGGCTGGGAATGGCGGAACAGCAGATGCGCACCATGATCGGATGCGGCATTGCCGCCGGTATCGCTGCCTCGTTTAACACGCCGATTGGCGGCGTGCTGTTTGCACTCGAAGTGATTCTCGCCGACTACACCATGGCCACGTTCAGTCCGATTGTGATTTCCTCCGTTGTCGCCACCGTTATCACCCGCTCGGAGGTAGGCAACTTCCCTGCCTTCAGCATTCCTGAATATCATCTGGTCAGCGACTGGGAAATTATTGCTTATATGCTGGTTGGTGTTTTTTGCGGCCTGATTGCAACCGTGTTGATTAAGGCCATGGGGCCAACCCGGAATCTGTTTGCCCGATTCGTACCGGATCGGCGTTTCCGCCCGGCGGTGGCGGGCTTTATCATCGGCCTGATGGGGCTGGCGCTGCCGGAAATCATGTCTATCGGTTATGGCACAGTGGAATCTACGCTGCTGGAACGTATTCATCCGAATGTGATGGGTATTGTGCTGCCGGTCAGCCTGTTTCTGGGCATTGTGTTGCTGGGTAAACTGGTAGCAACCGTTATCAGTTTTTCCTCGGGCTTTCCCGGCGGTTTGCTGGGCCCTGCTCTGTTTCTGGGTGCCGCGGCCGGAGGACTGTTTGGCGGCGTCATCCATGATATTTCACCTGCATTCACGGAGAGCTACGGCGCTTATGCGCTTGTAGCCTGCGGCGCCCTGACTGCTGCGGCCCTGCAAGCGCCAATTACCATTATGCTGATGGTGTTCGAACTCTCCGCTGATTACCACATCATGCTGCCGCTGATGGCAGCCTGCATCGTCGCAACTCTGGTCAAACGCGTGTTTGGCCGCGAATCCGTATTCACCGAAGCGCTGGAGGAACGCGGCATTGATACCGGCTGGGTACTGGAACAGTCGTGGATGCGTTCGGTCAAGGTAACGCGCATCCCCTGGAACCCCATTCCCAGCGTGTCCGGACATACGCGTCTGGTAGAACTTAAACAAATTTATGTAGATGCCGGCAAGGGGTGCGTCATCGTCACGGATGATGAGGAAAACATGACGGGCATCATCAGCTTCGCCGATCTTCAACCATGGTTGCTGGATGCCAGTATGGACCAGCTCACCGTTGCCTCGGAAATAGCCAACCATCATGTACGGACCATTTCCGAGGACGACTGCCTGCTGAGTGCCATCCGCATCTTCGATCAGGCGGTATTTGAACAGGTCCCCGTGGTCGCAAAAAATAACTCCCGCAAGGTTCTGGGCGTCCTCTCACGCAACGCGGTCTTTTCCACCTATCATAAGATGATTGTAAAGCATGGCGAGCAAGCACAAGGATGATGCTAACTACCCGCCTGCCCTGCCTTTTGCTCCAGGGATGCGTTGCTCCGATGCTCGAAACCTCACATATCTATACATATCCTCCGGTTCTGCACTTTGCCATGCAACAAAATTCAGAATATCTGAGTAATTACAATGATGCAGCTTAACGCGGCGCAGCAAACTGCCGTACAGGCGGGAGATGGCCCGCAACTGATTCTTGCCGGCGCCGGTTCCGGCAAGACGCGCACCATCATCCACCGTGTCGGCCATTTGATTGCTCACCGTGGCATCCCGCCCCACCGCATTATGGCCGTGACATTCACCAACAAGGCTGCCACCGAGCTGAAAGCCCGCCTGACACAGCTCATCGGTGATGACGGCGGCGGAGTTGTTTCCGGTACGTTCCATGCTATTTCGCTACGTTTTCTGCGCCGCCATGCAAGCGTTCTCGGTTACCCGAAATCATTTCAGGTCATTGATGCCGATGACCAGAAGACGCTGGTCAAACGCCTGCTTAAAGCGCGTAATATTGATGCGGACAAACTGCATCCCAACTATCTCACCAGTTGGATTGAGCATTGCAAACATGCGGGGCTGCTGCCGGGTGAAGCCCCCGAACAGGCATGGAACGACATAGATATGCGCGAACTTTATGCCACGTATCAGGCGGAACTGAAACAACTGGAGCGTATGGATTTCTCCGACCTGATTCTCAACACGGTGATACTGCTGCGTGATCATACGGATGCGGCAACAAGCCTGCGTTCCCGTTTCGATCATGTGCTGGTAGACGAATATCAGGACACCAATCCAGCTCAGCATCAGTGGCTGTTGCTGTTGTGCCGCGAGCATCGCAACCTGACCGTGGTCGGGGATGACGACCAGAGCATCTACGGCTGGCGTGGCGCTGACGTACGTCATATTCTGGATTTTGAGCAAGTATGGAATGGCGCCGGCATCCATCGGCTGGAAGAAAATTACCGTTCCAGTGGTTCAATTCTCAAGCTGGCCAATGCTATCATTGAATCAAACCCCCACCGCCATGCGAAGGAACTCCAGCCTACGCGTGAGACGGGATCAACACCACGGTGGATGGTGTGCAATGACGAATACGATGAAGCGCGGCGTATTGCCGCATTCCTCAGACTGCGGCACGATCATGGCGCGCCATGGAATGAATTGGCTGTACTTTACCGCTCAAACCGTCAGTCACTACCCATTGAACAGCGCCTGCGCGAGGAAAATATCCCCTACCGGGTCATCGGTGGCATAGGCTTCTTCGAGCGCATGGAAATCAAGGACGCGCTGGCCTACTGGGCCATTCTTCACCGCTGCGCCGATGCATTGCATTTACTCCGCATATGCAATAAACCCAAACGCGGCATTGGCGCGGTGGGTCAACAGGCCATTTCACAAATGCTGGCCGCTTCGGGGCTGCGCGCCGCCAACTGGTTAGACGCAATCGCTGAAAATGGAGGTGTGGGTCCCGCCGCCAAACTTGCGCCACTGGCGCGTATCATCATCGAACAACGAAAAATAGCCACCGAAGCGCCGGACCTGGGCATGGGTGCATTGCTGGAAGTCAGCGGTTATGTGGAAAGCCTCAAGGGACAGGGGCAACTGGAAGCGGAATCCCGCATGGAAAATATCAGTGCTTTGCAGGATTTTATTGCCACGGCTGCAACCGGGGACACAACACCCATCGAGTTCATGGATCGTGCGGCGCTGCTGCAAAGTGGTGAGGATATGAACGATGAAGCCAGGCGCCGCAATCAACAGGATGACAACGCCGTTGCCCTGATGAGTTTGCACCGGGCCAAAGGCCTGGAGTTTGATACGGTAGTACTGGCCGGCGTGGAAGATGGCCTGCTTCCGCATCAGCGGGCTCTGGATGAAGGTGAAACCGGCATCAGCGAGGAGCGCCGCCTGCTTTATGTCGGTGTTACACGGGCCAAAAATAATTTGCTGCTGACTTCCGCGCGAATGCGCCGAATGTTTGGAGACATGATTTTTCCTCTGCCCAGCCGCTTTATCGCCAGACTTCCAGCCGATGTTCTGGAACGTAATGAAGCGCAGGTCTCCCATACACCAGCGGAACATACCGGAGGAATTGATATCGGTATTTCAGTTCGTCATCCCAGTTTCGGTGAAGGTGTCGTACTCGGCATGGAAGGTGCCGGTGATGCCATACGCGTATCCGTACAGTTCCGCCATGCCGGAACCAAACGCCTGATGCTGAAGTATGCATCACTGGAACCCGTGTGATTTTGTCTTTATCGCCATTTTCTGTAACCATTCAAAAACCTTCACCGCAAAGGACAAGGTGAATCCCCCAGGGGATACTCTCTTGCTGCGCAATTCACCTGATGGCGCAGCCAAAGAAGGTACCCTGGGGCACGCAGAGTTTTGCAAAGGAAAAACTTGCGGTAAAAAACTTTCTCACAGGAGGCCCTATGTCCGTCACCATCTATCATAATCCCCACTGTTCCAAGTCCCGCGCCACCATGGCACTGCTGGAAGAACGCAACGTCCATCCCGACATCATTGAATACCTGAAAAACCCACCCTCCGAAAATGAACTTGCCCGGCTTCTCGCCATGCTGGGCAAGGGGCCCGAAGAACTGATGCGCAAAGGCGAAGACGAATACAGGCAATACATCAAGGGCCGGGATTTACCCCGTGAAGAGAAAATCAGGCTGATGGTGGAGCATCCGATTCTGATTGAGCGTCCCATTGTCGTCAGCAATGGCAAGGCCGCTATTGGCCGCCCGCCGGAGTCCGTGCTGGAAATTCTTTAACCGGCATAGTCATAGGCATGCCAATCGTTGATTTCTATTACGATTTCGTCAGCCCCTACAGCTATCTGGCCTGCTGCCGCATGCCCGCATTTATTTTCCTCCTAAAATAAATTATGGACTCATCGGCACGCGGTAAACAGCAATGCCTCCCAACTTGGGTTGCAACAGATAGTTGCCCGAAAAACCGCCGATATTCCAGCCAAACAAATCATAGCCGGGATGATAGACCAGTGGCCGGGACCATATTTTTGTTCCGATGGCATGCCTTTTCGCCCATGTTTGCGTATCGATATTCAGTGCTTCATGCAACTTGCCGCTGGCTACGGCGCGGGCATAGTCCGGTTTGCTCCAGTTTTTCGGCATCAGTGCCAGGTACGGCCTGAATTCCCAGTCACGCAACTCCGGGTGGAAGGGGGTTCGGCAGTCATAAACACGCACCCCGCCCCAATAATCGCTGACATAAAGAAAATGACCGC
This sequence comes from uncultured Zetaproteobacteria bacterium, assembly GCA_964548425.1. Lineage (GTDB taxonomy): Bacteria > Pseudomonadota > Zetaproteobacteria > Mariprofundales > Mariprofundaceae > JAUZQZ01. The sequence continues at coordinate 11,339 of CAZJRL010000022.1, forward strand.
GAACAAACATGTCACCCAGCATATCGCCCTGATGCAGAAGCCGCTCATCAAACCAGTCATCCTGGAACGCGGGCGGTGTTTCCGGCGTGATAAACACCTTGTGCATCTGCCGGGGACGGGACACATCCACGACAGCAATGCGCGGCGTATCCAGCGCTTCGCTGCCCTGAATGATATACAGGGCATCTCCGGCAAGGGCCGCACGTCTACCCGAGCCCTGCCAGTGATAAGCCGCCTTGCGGCCAATGCCCTGCTCGTGATAAGTGCCCAGAAGATTCATGCGAGCCGGATGTTCCACATCGATGGCAACCACCTCATTGTCGGTCACAGCAAACAAGCGATGACCATCGGTTACTGAAGCGCCGGGATTTGCTGTAAGCGTATCAGGCACGACCAGGGAACCCGTCAATTGCGGATGTACGGGATCGTGCATATTCCAGGCGGTCAAATGAATGCTCCCGTCCGGCATTTTAAGCCATTGAAACATCATGGATTGCCATTTGACCGGCGGCATGAGTGGTGTTCCCGGCAGCACCCACTTACCTGACTCCACCGGAGTTTCAGGGTTTTGCACATCAATGATTCGCCGCTCGCGATGCTTGCCGTAATAGAAATAATGACCGCTAAGCGCCACGGCATAATCATCAAAATGTCCGGGCCGGTAATACCCGCGGATGCGAATATGAAGGGGGTCGGATACGTCGAGAATAGCGACCGTACCGCCCCACTCCAGGTTTGCCAGCGCCAGAGGCGGATCAATCAGTAATTGCTGGATCTCCCCCGCGCTCATATACAGGGAAACGGGCGCCGGCCGATCCGGTTGCGTCAAATCCATACGCCGGACACCGTAAAAACTATCGGTCACGTAGGCCGCTGTTCCAGCCAGCACGATGCGTTGCAGGTTTGTGTGTGGCCACTGTACATGACGCACGTGCTGCAACTGATTGTTTTGCAGGTGAAACACATGCATGCCACGATCCGGACCGCCGAAACCCTGTCCTGATTCCACCACATAGCCCCATTCACCGACTGCGGCGATGGAGGCCGCCTGCTTCATGCCGCCATCATCGCTGTAGGCCAGACGCCGGGGGCGGGACGGTTCGGAGGTGTCCACAATATCCAGTGCATGGCCATCCACGATCAGCCACAGGCGTTTGTGATCCACACTTATGGCGGAAATCTTTCCGGCTGTCTGATAGCTTCCGGACAGTCGTGGCTCATCCGGATGATCGAGTGCGTAAATATCCAGAAATGGCCCGCGCAATACATAGCCATAACCATCTTTGATTTGATCAAATAGCGGTTTGTCGCCGAGAAAATGAACCTGCACCTGCCCTGCGTCGGTGACATCCAGCATGTACAGGCCTGCCCGGGGTGATTCAGGGTGGGCCGGCCAGTCCTTCCATTCACCCTCGGGTGCGATGTGCAGATACAGATAATAACGGCCATGTTGCACCAGACCCGTGATACGTTCTCCATGGTTCACCGGTGGAGGAAACCGCCAGTGTCCGCTGCGAACCATACTTCCATCCTGACCAAACCCGAACATCGTCACACCATGATAGTTGGCCAGGGCATAAATACGATTCCCCAGCACAATGGCATTGCGGCCGAAATTGCCAACATCAAAGGATTGGGCAAGGCGGGGCGTCTTCGGTTGACGCCAGTCGATGCGCTGTAATCCGGCATAGGTCTCGCCGTTACTGAGTAATACCTGATCGCCGCGCACGATGACGTTCCGCGGCCAGCCATGCGGTGTTGGCGTGAATGCCACACGCTCAATCGGTGTATAAGCCTCACCCGGCGCATCAGCGTGCCATCCATACACTACAATTGAAATAATGGTTCCCAATATCCCTGCGCTTACCAGAACCTTCAAAGCTCGCATCCGATACAACCTCCTTACATGAATTCTTCATGATACACATCTTCTTGTCATATGAATATATGATCCATAGGGTTCGGGCCGCTTCAGGTGCCTGACCGGGGATTCATACCCGGCAGGTGAAACGGGAAGTCCGGTGCGGTCAGATTCACGACCAAGTCCGGCGCAGCCCCCGCTACTGTAGGCCCGACAACACTGTCTTAACGCCACTGGGAAACCGGGAAGGCACGGATAGTTGCGGATGACGGCAAGCCAGGAGACCGGCCTGATGCAAGACATGCATGTCATGTCAACGGTATTGGGCCTCGGCGGGAGGCGGGTTGCCGGATGTGATGGTTGTGTTTCCAGATGCTTAGCCGCACATGTCCCATCTTCCTTTCTCTCTCGTGATCCATACCGCACATTATTGATGCGCGGCGGGCGCGAAGGAGAAATCATTGAATATCAAAACTGTCTATATGCTTCCGGTATTACTGGGAGCGGCAACCCTTGTGTCGGCTCAGGAAGATTTGGGCCAGATTAATGTTACGGCGAACCGGGTGGAATCGCCATCGGCTACGTCGTCAAAGCCGGTCACGGTTATTGATCGCCAGACTATTGTAAATTCGCATGCCGACAATGTGGTCGATTTGCTCAATGGGCAACCAAATATCGTCGTGCGTGATACGACCGGAGTGGGTGCGAAGGCACAGGTGGATCTGGGCGGGTTCGGCGAATCCGCATCGGCCAACAACGTGGTGCTGGTAGACGGGCGGCGTGTTAACAGTCCCGACCTATCCGGTACGGACTGGACGCAGATTCCACTGGACCAGATTGAGCGCATCGAGATCGTGCATGGCGCAAGCTCGGTGCTGTATGGCAATGGCGCCGTAGGCGGCGTAATCAACATCATCACACGCATTCCCGAATCCGGAGGCGACATCAGCCTGGCCGGCGGCAGTTTTGGCGAATTTTCCGGTCATGGCAGGCTGGGATCGGATTCCGGCAAGGTGCGTGTGGAAACCAATATTTCCGGCCTGAGCACGGATGGGTACCGGGACAACAACTTCTTTGACCGTTTCGATGGCGGCGCACGCGCCGAGGTTGATTTGCCCGCCAATATCAACTTGCACATCAGTGGCAACCATCATCGTGATCGCGTAGGCCTTCCCGGTTCGCTTACCACCGCGCAAGTTGTGACCAATCGCAAGCAGGCCAAAAACCCCCGCGATTTCAGCCGGACTTCGGACAGCTTCGTGGATGGCGGACTGAACTGGGATTCCGGCTTCGGCCTGGAAGCGGATATTGATGGCGGTTTTCGCCGGCGTAATGTGCATTCGGAGTTTGTCAGCTTCGGTTCCATCAGCGACTTCGTGCGGCTCAACAAAACGCTGCGGCCCAAATTAAGCTATACGATTGGCGATGTCGTCCAACTTCATTTGCTTGGCGGCGCCGATTTGGACCGGGATGATGGCTCCTTCGCCTTTGGTGGCGCCTTCCCGTTGCCGGCGACGACATTTGACCGTAAGCGGGACGGTTATTATGGCACGGTCGAAGTGGGCGATGCAGCGCGCCGCTGGAGTATTCGTGGCGGTGGCCGAACCGAGCGCGTGAAAGACCAGTTCAGGCAAACTGGCATGCAAATCATCTCCAACCGTAAAAATGCATGGGAAGCAGGCGGCACTCTGGAGATACTGGAGGGTCTGCGCCTGCGTCTGGATGCTTCGCGTTCCATACGCTTTCCACTGCTCGATGAACGTTTCAACTTTTTCACCGGAACGGTGGCCACCACATTGCTACCGCAAACGGGCAGGCACTACAGCACGGGATTGCGCTATGCCGTCAAGAACGCATGGGTGTCGGTCGATTTTAGCCGCGCCGATCTCACCCATGAGATCTTCTTTAATCCCGACACCTTCGCCAATGCAAACTATGTCAGTGAGACCCGCCACGATGTGGTAATGGTTTCCGGCCACTGGCATGCGCACGATATGTTGCAACTGGGTGCCAATTACACCTATACGCGGGCAGTGTTTCTCGGTAGCGCATTTGACGGCAAGGGAATTCCCGCCGTACCGCGCAACCGTTTCGGCGCGGACTGGAGCGCGAACTGGCTTCAGGGCCTGTCCACGAACCTGCACATGACTTATGTGGGCGGTTCAATCCTGATTAGTGATCAGACGAACAAACGTTCTCATTTGCCAGGCTATTTCGTTATGGATGCGACCGTCAATTATCGCTGGCAGGGTGTGGAGGTGTTTGCGCGCGTGGATAACCTGACCAGCCGGAATTACAGCAATTATGGCGTATTCTCTTCCTTTGCGGGAACGGACAACTTCTTTCCGGCGCCGACGGCAACCTTCCGTGCCGGAGCGAACTATAAATTCTAGACTAAAGGCACTGGGACCGTGGGTGGTGGCAAGCGCCGCCATCCACGGTCTTGTGATTGCCAGCATGTGGCCCACGCCGCCGCAATATATGGCGGACGCCCGGCATGCGGATGTAATGGTGGAAATCCTGCCGGCTGAACCGGGACAACCCGTATCAGCGCATCATACGAAAGCCGCGATTGCGCCTGATAAACCCCGTCCCCGTCCGGTGGCATCCGGCGCAGTCAAAAAACACAAGCCAGATCCCGTCCGCCTGCACGCGCCGGTCCCTGCTCTCCCGCCATCCGGATTTGCTGCCAATATGCCAACGGCCAGGACTTCCCGGCCCGTTCAAACGGCGGCTTTGGCCCCACCCGCTCCCGCCGCACCCTCTCCCGCCATTTCCCGGCAAATGCAACGCGAAGGCCAGAAAGGAAACCGCAATGCCGTGCGCAAGCACTTGGAATCATTCAAATATTATCCCGCCAGCGCGCGCCGGCGCGGCATTGAAGGCGATGTCGATGTATCCTTCAAACTGGTGTACGGAGGCGCTGCCGAACAAGTGAAGGTGCTCAAGGGTTCGGGGTACGCAGTGCTGGACCATGCCGCGCTTTCCACTGTGACGCGGGCGCAGCCGTTTCCCGTGGGGAACGGATTATTCCGTTTCCATTTGCACTTCAGAAGGTTATGAGCCAATCACCGCGCACGAGTTTTACAATGGGCTCAATAAAACGTCTGGTCATCATTGCCCTTTTCCTGTTCCTGTTTGCAATACAGGCGCATGCCGCCGAACGCATTCTCGCCCTGTCCCCGGCTGTGTGTGAAATGTTGTTTGCCATCGGCGCCGGAGCCGACGTGGTTGGCGTAGCTGATTATTGTAATTTCCCGAAAGCCGTACGAAAGCTTCCGCATATCGCCAATGCCCGCCGGGTATTCGTGGAGCCTGCCTTGCGCATGAATCCGACCCTGATTGTGACGGCGGACCGGCATATTAATGGATTGAAGATGCTGGAGGGGCGCGGGTTTCGGATCATTGTCACGCATCCGCACAGCTTTTCCGATATTTTTTCAGATATGCGACGTTTGGGGATGGTTACGGGTCATGCTAAACAGGCGGATGCTGTTACCGGCAAACTGGAACAGCATTTTCTGGCTGTGCAATCGAAATCGCTCCACCCTGTTCCTCTCTTCTTCGAGGCCTGGAGCGACCCATTGATGACTCAGGGCAAAAAAAGCTTCATCACGGAGGTTGTTGAAGCGGCCGGGGGGCGAAATATCTTTGCGGGTACACCGCTGGAGACGGTGCGAGTCAACATCGAAGCGGTACTGCGAGCCAGGCCGAAGGTCATTGTCATCCCTTCTGCCTCCGGCGATATCAGTGCGCGCCGAAGATTCTGGCGCAAATGGCTTAGAAACGTGCGAGTTATTGCCATCAATCCGGATCTCATCAGCCGTCCCGGCCCCCGT
>CAZJRL010000023.1:0-17018 GCA_964548425.1 uncultured Zetaproteobacteria bacterium
CGCCTGAAATCACGCGCACTTTGTTACCACAACAGGACAAAAACTGGAAGCCCGCTTCACATTTCCGGTTCTTGTGCGTGAACGTGGCCGATACGCCGGGTTCGATATGTTCTCCCGCCCAGCCGAACACCGAATCACCGACTTTTACATTGTAGGTAATGCCACCCGTGGATGGCCAGGCAATAATCTCTCCCGCCGACCCCACTTCAAAGGGAGCCCATTGATGCGCCGGGGCTACACCTCCCTGCACGGCAGTCATCACCAGTTGCTCTCGATTGGTTTTAAGACTCATGGAATCATCCTTTCAACGTGTGTTCATCAAGCAAGATATTCCTCCGGACTTACAGCCACATCAGGGAATGCCGCCAATACCTTTTTATCCGATGTAAGCAAAGGAATTTTCAGTGTCACTGCCAAAGCGACAAATTCACAGTCATAGGCTGTACACCCCGACTGTTCGGCCAGAGCAAGCACATCATCCGATGATGGAGATAAACCCATGCCAAACTTCCTTTCAGCAATTTCCATTATCCGAGTGGCCTTATGTAAGCTTATTTCCTGATTACGTATATATAACATCAGAATATTCCGAAATTCACTGCGCCATAGCAAGGAAGACTGCCATTCAAAATCTTTGAGATATACATTTTTAGCCAGTGAAGTTTTTGCGCCGGGAATCATCAAATATGCGATCAAGTTCGTATCGGCAATAATCAAGAGCGGCCTTCATTTTTTGCCTGATTGATCATCCGGTCCGTAAGCGGCGTAACATTCAGACTATCGCGCAAAGCATCTACATCCTGCAGCCATTCCATGGCATCCGCATTTTTCCGTCCCATCGTCCTTTCGAGCATCATCACCACTTCTTTATTAAGACTGCGCTGGTGCTTTACCGCATGGGCTTTCAAATCTTGATACAAATCATCGGGAATGTTTCGTATAGTTAGTGCAGCCATAACATGCTCCTGCGCAATTAAAGTGCCATCACTATGCTATCATAATTTACGTTTTGATATAATGCAAGAACCGGCTCTCACGGCCTTCTTTGATGCCGCGCTGTTCAAACTTCGTTTGTGGCCTGTCCGGATCGCGTTCGATAAATCCTTTACTTCCGGCCATGTTACGCAGGCCCGGCGTGGCATCAAGGATATCCCGCATCCATTCAGCCAGATCGGGCTTGTCGCTGGCCAGCTTGATAAATCCGCCCGTTGCCAGACGGGACGCCAACAGCCGGGAAAAATCCTTCTGAATCAGCCGGCGTTTATGATGCCGCGCCTTGGGCCACGGGTCCGGGTGATTGATAAACACGCCATGCAACTGCCCTTCATCCACCTGATGTTGCAATACAAACTGCGCCGGAAATTGTGAAACACGCACCCGTTCGATCACTCCGGCATGTTCCAGTCTTCCCACCGCCTTGGCCACACCTGGAAGGTAGATTTCAACGCCGAACAGTGTCCAGTCCGGATGTGCCTGTGCCAGATGCACCAGAAAATCACCATTGCCGAAACCAATTTCCATTACAATTGGAGAGTCGGGAGCAATAGCACTGTCTGACAGCGTCTTATCCTTTGGCAGGCCGATTTTTGGCAGCCATTTGACTAGGCGCGCCTCCTGTCCGCTGGTGACAAATCCATTCTTACGCCCATAGGTGCGCAATTCATGCTGGATATGTTGCTGGCAGAAATCCCGGCTTAAACGCATACAGGGAAGCGTATCAGAAATTAAGCCACAATAGACTGGCGAATCTCCTCCGACTTGTCCTCACCACAGAGTCTGGCCACCAGCCGTAGCGCAAATTCAATGGCAGTTCCCGGCCCGCGGCTGGTAGTAAGGAAATCATCCTCGACCACGGCATCATCCACATACACGGATGAGGGTTGCAATTGTTCCATTTCCTGCTGACAGGATGGATATGACGTGACCCGCATTCCCCCAGTGATTCCGTAAGCAGCCAGCGCCGTGGGCGCGGCGCATATCGCGGCGATGGATTTCCGTTCATCGCGCAAGCGCCCTACGACTGTCTTTACGTTAGCGTCATCACGCAGCAAATGTGCGTTGGGCAGCCCACCCGGCAACACCACCATATCCCAGTCTTCGTTCATCACGTCCGGTAATGCTGCATTCGCCTTAATGGTAATATTCGAGCGGCCCGTTACGGATTTTCCATCCAGACTGGCTAGCACCACATCGACATCCGCCCGCCGCAAAATGTCCACCACGGCAATAAATTCAATCTCTTCCACACCTTTCGCAAAACAGACCAGTACCCGGCTCATCATGTGCCCCCTGTCAACAACCTTCCTTGCGGATGATATGCTTCATCATGAATCCTGCAATATGCAGCTTGGGCAATATGTGTCTGCACGGTAGGGTGCGCACTGCGGAGGGGCACATGGTCAGAAAACCCGTTACCAAGGAAATATGGAAGACATTGATGAAGCGGTGGACTGTTGTTTCCATCATCGGCTTTACCATCCTGTTCTTCACCTTCTGGCAGATGCATGGCATGAAAGCGGGCTCTGTTTCCAGATGGCTGCTCGGTGAATCAGTCCTGGGTGGCCTGATGGCGCTGGGTGGTCTGTTCGGCCTGGTTCTGGCCTTTATTTTTCATCTGATCCACAGAGGACGTTAACCCCGGAGCTTTTCATACCATCCTTCCGGCAAGATTCCGCTTGAAACCAGTTTAAAAGCTTCATACATACGCGCTAATACAGCTGCTTTACGCCAGCCCGCTCCTGTCTTATCTATTACTGAAAGATAGCTCTCTATCAGGCTTGATTCATTACACTTTTCCTTTGGATAATTCTCAGCATCAGCACCTGAATATTGTAGCGTACAAATAGATTCCTCCTGTTGCAGCAACAGGGCTTTCTGCCGGGCTGCATACAATTCAGGCTCCCCTTCCGCGCCCATAAATATCAGGGAACGGCATTGTCCTAACAGCATATTCGCCTCGGCCATGTGGCGTACGTACGGGGCATGAAACATACCATTGAGTTGCCCGGCACATCCCAGCGGGTTGAGCATGCGGGCTACCGTATGTGCAAAGGAGCGCACCCTCAGCCTCGAACGCAATTGCAACACACGGAACAGGTCGGGACAGACATCCGCCACATCAGCGTAAACAAGACCCTCGTCCGCCAGAATATCCACCGCTTGCCGCAGGCTGTTAGCACGCTTCACACCAACCCGGTTTAGCACCTGCCAGGCTGTCACCCGCCCCTCGATTCGCTCTATGCCGTGCACAAATACCGGAATGCCCGCATCTCTCGCTTGCAGAGCTGCCGCCAGATGCAGTGGCGCCGCCCGCTTTTTACCGGCATAACAGGGTAAATCAACTGCATTATCCGGGGGCGTAGCCCCATAAGCGTTGATCCGGGAACGTGCGGCATCTACAAAACCGGCAAGTTCAGAAGCGGTTTCGCCTTTCATGCGCTCACCAATCAGAAATGCGCCCAATTGTAAGATGTCGGCATCCGGACGCAGCAGCTCCGAAAACATCGTTCGAGCCTCATTGCGATTCAAATCCTGCGCCCCGCGCTTGCCGCGCGCGACACGGCGTATGTATTCGGCAATATCCGTCATCATCCGACTTGTAACATCAAACACCATCGTTAGGCTAGCCTTATGCACTTCCTGGTACTGCAACATCTGGATATTGAGCCTCCTGCACTGCTTGCGGATTGCCTGATAAAAGCCGGGCACATTGTTGAATCCGTACGCATTGACAGGAAGGAAGCAATACCGAAGACACCGGAAGGATATGCGGGAATGATTGTCATGGGCGGCCCAATGTCCGCCAACGATGATTCTCCTTTTATTAAAGAGGAAATTGCTTTGCTGCAACAGGCTATCAGACAAAATTTTCCCGTACTTGGAATTTGCCTGGGCGCCCAGTTACTGGCCAAAGCTGCGGGTGCGGATATCCTGCCCTCGCCCGAACGTGAATTGGGCTGGTATCGGTTATTGCCAACACTCGATAGTGAATCTGATCCACTGTTTTCCACGTTGCCTGCCAAAGCGATAAATGTTTTTCAATGGCACGGTGAAACATTCTCGCTTCCACCTGATGCCACATTGCTCGCATCATGCGCCGGAATTCCCAATCAGGCATTCCGTCTGGGAAGCTGCCAATACGGCCTGCAATTCCATGTCGAAGTGGACGAGGCAATCATCCGCCAATGGATCAATTCGGGTGAAAGTGAACGGAAACATCTGGGAGAAAACGGTATCCGGGATATCCTGTCCGAAATCCCGCAACATCTTTCCGCCATGCAGTTATTTTGCAATAACATGTGTACTCAATGGTTTAAATTCGCCCGGCGCTAAGGAACCCCTGAAAAAGAAGCGGCCCGGAGGCCGCTTCCCTGAATGCTACTGCCGCAGGACAGTCGTCCTGATAAATACGACCTCACCTGAATATAAACAGATCAGGTATTCATTCCTCCTACGGATTATGCCACGGCTTTCTTCCTGGCCGTGATATACAGAGCCATGCCGGTAAACAGCATGCCTCCGACAATATTACCAAGAATCACCGGGATTTCATTCCATAACCACCAGTCACCCACGCTGACATTGGCTCCCAGCATGATGCCGGCAGGAATCACGAACATATTGACGATGGCATGTTCATAACCCAGCGCAAAGAAGGTCATGATCGGCAGCCACATGGCGGCAATCTTGCCAATGGTCGTGGTAGCGGTTAATGCCATGACAGCGCCCAGCGTCACCATCCAGTTACATAGCACTGCACTGGTAAAGGCCGAAATGATGCCGGCAAATCCCAGATGGGCATAGGCAATCGTTTTGTGTTCGGCAACAGCAATCACCTTCTTCGTGGCAGCGATGGTTGCAGGATCAACATGGCCCATTTTGGTCATGACAACGTAGTACAAAAAGGCATAGACAATGCCGCCGATCAGATTACCAATCAATACCCATGACCAGTTATACGCCAGTTGCTTCATGGTAATGCGCCCGTCCATCACCGCGATGGGCAACAGCGCAAAATTTCCGGTCGCCAGTTCCAGACCCAGAAGGATAATCATGACAAAACCCACGGGGAAAATGATAGCTCCGACAATACCCAGATGTGTCTGCGTGGCGGCCGCAATGGCCAGCGTGGTGGCATAGCCCAGAAAGACGCCGGACAGGGCGCCCCGTATCAACATATCCCTGATGGACAGACCCGCCTTACTGGCGCCTGCCTGCAACATATTCTCAACAACATTTTCCGGTTTTACATATGCCATTTCACTCTCCTTTGCGTAACTTTGCGTACTTTGCGGTGAAACGCTTTTAGTCATGCCTGTTTCACATACCTGTTGAATAGTTACCTTCAATTTTTTTACTGGACTACATCCGCAGCAACACTTCGTCACCTTCGATTTTTGTTGCGTACGTTTTCACGCAGCCGGAATCCGGGGGCAAAACTTCGCCGCTCTCCAGACTGATTTTACGGGCGTGCAGCGGACAAATGATGATATCTCCGCTGATAATGCCCTCAGCCAGAGGGCCCTGCTTATGAGGGCAACGGTTTTCCACTGCCCTGATGCGACCATCACTTAGACGGAATATGGCGATTTCCATTTTTCCGGCATGTATCGTACGCCCACCAAACATGGGTATTTCTTCAACCTGGCAAACCGGATACCACCTTGAATTTATGCCGTCGCTCATACGTTCACCACCTCTACCGGAATATGAATCGGCGTATATTCCTTAAATTGCGTCATTTGTCCGGGCTGCTTCTCATCCTGCCGCCGGTCTTGCCACGGATCATTTGTCAGTGTGGACAGATATAAATCCATGCGTCCAACCAGCGCTTTCCGGCTTTCCACATCCTCTACAACTGTCTGTTTAACCTTTTCCAGTCCGATACGTTCCAGCCATGGCGCCGTACGCTCATTATGTTTGCCGGTCTCGCGATAGTACTGCAGGTAGCCCTTGGTGATCTCCACCACATCATCCTCACACTTAACGAGGCATAGCAGGTCACCTGCACGCACTTTCACGCCACCATTGCCGCCAACATAGATTTCCCAGCCGCCTTCAACACCAACTACGCCTAAATCCTTGATCGTTGCTTCAGCACAATTTCGCGGGCAACCGGATGCTGCAAGCTTTGTCTTGGCCGGATACCAGCTACGTTCGAATATTTTCTCCAGCCGGATACCCATGGCCGTGGAATTTTGTGTACCAAACCGGCACCACTCGGAACCCACACAGGTTTTTACCGTCCTGAGCGCCTTGCCATAGGCGAAACCGGAAGGCATATCCAGATCACGCCATACCGACACGAGGTCTTCTTTTCTGACACCATATAAACCGATACGCTGGGCGCCTGTAATCTTGATGGTTTTAATATCATATTTTTTAGCAACCTCGCCCATGCGGATCAGATCATCCGCATTGGCATCACCGCCGTGAATACGCGGAATGACCGAGTACGTGCCATCTTTCTGGATATTGGCATGCATTTTTTCATTCACGACCCTGGAATAACGATCATCCTCGGCCTCAAGCGGCCATGTCATACCAATGTAGTAATTAATGGCCGGCCGGCAGACATGGCAGCCTTCACCTTTCCATTCCAGCACATTCATCGTCTCGCGCACCATGGTCATGTGTTTCTCTCTGATGGCATCCTTGAGCTGCTCATGCGTTAAATTTGTGCAGCCACAAACAGGTTCTTCCTGTATGGAAGCATCAAAGGATGTGCCCAGCACCGAGGCCAGAAGCTGTTCAACCAGACCACCGCAACCGCCACAGGATCCCGCAGCCTTGGTGCAGGCCGTGACTTCCTTACGCGTAGTGCAGCCTTGTTTGACGATGGCATCAATAATCATCTGCTTGCTTATACCATTACAGCCACAGACGATAGTCTCTGGCGCCATAGCCGCCACCTGATCAATGCCGGAATGTCCGGAGTCCCCCAGAACCGAACTGCCAAATAGCAGTGATGAGCGCTGGCCGGAGATGTCCTTGCCTTCCTGCAACATGCGGAAGAAATTCGGACCGTCGGCAGTATCACCAAACATCACCGTGCCGATCACCTTGTCGTCTTTCAGCACCAGCTTTTTATAAGTGCCACCGGCGTGATCCAGATATTCAATCACGTCCGCTTCAGGCGTGGTCTGAAAATCGCCGGCGGAAAACACATCTACGCCTGAAACCTTGAGTTTCGTGGACACTTCCGAGCCCTGATAAGTCTTCAATCCCTGACCAGTGATCTGATAAGCCAGTATCCTGGCCTGCTCGAACAGTGGAGCAACCAGGCCATAGGTTCGTCCGCGGTGCTCGGCACATTCACCGACCGCATAGACTGCGGCATCGGTAACCGTCCGCATATAATCGTTAACCATAATGCCACGGTTACAATACAACCCGGCGCTCTCGGCCAGCGCCTTATTGGGACGTATGCCGACTGCCATCACCAGCAAATCACAGTCAAGCATCGAGCCGTCAGCAAACAGCAGACCGGTCACCTTCTCCTTGCCAAGGATTGCAGTCGTCAGTGTGGACAAACGGAATTTCATCCCCTGTTTCTCAAGCGCAATGCGCAGCATGTTGCCAGCGATTTCGTCCAGTTGCATATTCATCAATGTTGCCTGGTCATGAATGATGGTCACATCCATTCCAAGGTTCATTAATCCCTTGGCTGCTTCCAGCCCCAGCAGTCCCCCACCAATCACAACCGCCTTTTTGCATTGTCTGGCGGATTCAATCATGGCATTACAATCATCAATATCACGGAAAGTAATAATGCCATCCTTGTCAGCACCCGGAATGGGCAACAAAAAGGGATTTGACCCCGTAGCGATAATCAGATTATCATATTCCGTCTCCGTGCCATCTTCCGCGATAAGCTTCTTATAGCCACGCTGAATTTTCGTAACACGCTTTCCTGTATGCAGGGTAATATCATGCTTCGCATACCACTGTTCATCATTCAGGATAATGTCGTCAACCGTCATTTCCTCTGCCAGTACTGAAGAAAGCAGGATACGGTTGTAATTCGGATAGCGTTCGGCGCCGAAAATGGTGATATCAAACATATCCGGATTGGCTTCAAGAATTTCCTCAATGGCGCGCATGCCCGCCATCCCATTACCAATCATGGCCAGTTTCTTTCTGCTGCTCATTCTTACTCCTTATCTCTTTATCTGACGATTCATGAACAATTCAGGTTAAACACCAGGGTAGAAGGCGGCCCGAAGGCCGCCCCCCTGAATGCCATTGCCTTAAGGGCAGTGGTTCCGGGGAAAGCCCATCCTCACCGGAACATGAATAGCGCAGGCATTCATTATTTGCGCGAGTCTTATTCGTATACCTGCTCGCCATGCTGGGTGATATCCAGTCCCTCGCGTTCCTGTTCTTCAGAAACACGCAGACCCACAATCACATCAATCACCTTGAGAATCACAAAGGTGGCCACGGCGTCGTACACAATCGTGAAAAGTACGGCCTTGGCCTGAACCATCAACTGATGCCCCATCGTGACGCCTTCCGCAAAACCCGCTCCGCCAAACGAAGATGACACGAACACGCCGGTCAGCATGGCGCCGATAATGCCACCCATGGCATGTATGCCGAATGCATCCAGAGAATCATCATAACCGAGCATCTTCTTCAGACTGGCTACGGCCCAGAAACAGACAACACCGGCAGCCGCACCAATAGCCAAAGCGCCAATCGGACCGACAAAACCGGAGGCTGGCGTAATGGCCACCAGACCGGCAACCGCACCCGAACATGCGCCCAGCAGGCTCGGCTTCTTAAAGACGATCCACTCAACGAACGTCCATGATAAAACAGCCATGGCCGTGGCAACCTGGGTGACCAGCATGGCCATACCCGCAGTACCATCCGCCGCCAGCTCAGAACCGGCATTAAAACCAAACCAGCCTACCCATAATAGCGAGGCGCCAATCAGGGTCAGAGTTAAATTATGTGGCAGCATGGCCTCACGCGGGAAGCCCACGCGCTTACCCAGCACCAGCGCACAGACCAGACCGGCGATGCCAGCGTTGATATGCACCACCGTGCCGCCGGCGAAATCCAGTGTTCCCGCGTCGCCAAGGAAACCGCCGCCCCACACCCAGTGAGTGACCGGTGCATAGACAGCCAACACCCAGATACCCATAAACAGCATCACCGCGGAGAACTTCATACGTTCAGCGAAGGCGCCGATAATCAGAACCGGCGTAATAATGGCAAACGTCATCTGAAAGGTAACGAATACTGTTTCCGGAATCGTTCCGGAAAGCGTGCCGTAACCGACACCGCTCAAAAACGCCTTGGACAGACCGCCGATAAAGGCATTGCCATCGGCAAAAGCCAGTGAATAACCACAGACGATCCACAGCACACTCATCAGTGCGGCAATACCAATGGTTTGCATGCAGACGGAGAGTACATTCTTCTTGCGCACCATGCCGCCGTAAAACAGCGCCAGTCCTGGCAAGGTCATCAGCAATACCAGCGCGGTCGCCGTTATCATCCAGGCAGTATCGCCCGAATCAAGCTTTGGCGCTTCTTCAGCCAGAGCCATGCCCGGCATGAGCAAAGCAACGGGTAAAAGACTCATAAGCAACTTTTTGATCTTGTTCATTCTCAATTCTCCCTGTTTCTGTTTTTTTATATTTTTGATAATTTCGTCAGAAGTCATCAAAGTGCGTCTGAATCTTCTTCGCCGGTGCGGATACGCACGGTGCGCTCCACATCTATAACGAATATTTTGCCATCGCCGACCTTGTCCGTTCGTGCGGCATTGATGATGGCCTCCACCACAGCATCCAGCTGGTCAGCGGCCACTACGGTGGTCACTTCCACCTTGGGTACAAAGTCCACCTGATATTCATTGCCGCGATACAGCTCTGTATGCCCTTTCTGCCTGCCGTGACCACTCACTTCGGACACGGTAAGGCCGGTAATCCCCATGCCGGTCAGCGCATCCTTAACCTCATCGAGCTTGAACGGTTTGATAATCGCCTTGATCATTTTCATATGCTTTCTCCTGAATTGGTTGTGTTCGTTATTCGAAAAAGAAAAGGAAGCGGCTTCCCGCTCCCTGATACCATGCTTAAAATGCCATATTTACGCCAAGCACTACATTATTATCGGATACAGTGTTGTAGATATAACGTTTTCCATCTGCTGCTTTTGTTGCAACCGGGATATAACCGGTCAGGGATGGCGTAATGGTGACACCAGCGATCTCAAAATCCTTACTCATGCCCAAAGTGACCACGGAAGCTCCGTTATCAAAGTGCAATGCCGCAATATCTGTCGTTCGTGTTGGATCGCTATCGTAAATGGCAAAGGACACCATGGCGGATAAATCAATACCTGCAACCGAAGCGTTTGCTCCTGTCTCCAGCCAGACGTCACCGGTTTCATTCAGGTTATTCGCTGTAATGCTGGACTCGGCGACCGTGTAATACGCGGTAAAAAACGGATGGATGGGCAAAGCATCCCCGTCATAGGATATGCCCGCATAGATTTCATCAAAGTTGGCCGTCGAATCGCGAAGATAGGTATAGTAGATGCTGCCAACAGATAATCCGAAGTCGGCAACGGACAGCGAATAATCCAGCGTCCAGTCGAATTCAATGGCATCCTGACCGGCAAATGGTCCTGGATTTGGCGCTGCGAACGTATTGGATGCCCACACCGAAGCCGTCAAATCGCCGGGACCAACAGGCATGCTCAGGTTAAAATCACCCTGTGTTGCTACCTTGTTTGAATTTTGGGGAGCGCCACGCCAGATATACTGGCTGAACACGCCAATATCTGCGCTGGCAGATATTCCCAGCGGACCAGCCTCTGCGTTATCCACCACGGATGCCATCCCCAGCAATCCGGCCAGAATTATAGCAAGATAGTTTCTTTTCATTTTCATCGTTTCCTCCATGGAAATATTTTTGAGTCTGCACTCAATGGATAACCTATTAGCACTATACGTGCCAAATATGTTATCCGATGAAATTTGTTGAAATAACAGGGTTTATAAAATTTTATAAAACAGTCCATCCGTCAATAGTGCCTAATATTTGTTCGCTTATGCCTGTAAATTAGGCGAATATGCTGTTGTGACGAATACTTATCCTCCTGCTATGATTGCCCACGATGATGTAACAAGGTGAAAATATGGAAACGCAACCACAACAGATCGTATGGGGAATCGGCTATGCCAGCATGATGTATGTCATGGGTAATGGCGTCTGGATCAATCATCTGGCCCGGAAGAAACAGTGGCTTGGATGGCTGATGTGGTTTACCACAGGCCTGCTGATCATTGTTTTCGGAGCTCTGGTCGAAATTCGGCTTTCAGGATCCGAATCCGGCATCTGGCAACATCTAACCGGTGTGGACAAGGAAAACCACTGGATTATATTTATTTTGTTTGCCCTCATGAGCGTGCCGGGGGCAGCAAGCGTCATACTGAAACAGACAACGCACTGGACGCGCATGGCGCTGATTATTCCCGCAATTGTTGTGTTCGTTCCCGTCGGCATGCAGTTGGGAGGTGGCAGTTCCAATATTATGGCGGGACTGGGGCTTGCCCTGCTTGTCTGCGCCATGCTGCTGATCTGGCAGTTTATGCTGGATAAGGATGCATCTCCTGAACAGGAAACTTCCGTATGAAACACGCACAATCACGTGCTGCTACGCTGGTTGAGGCGCTGCCCTATCTACAGCGGTTTGCCGATCAGACCATCGTCATCAAATACGGCGGGCACGCCATGGCCGATACCGAACTCAAATCCAGTTTTGCCACGGATATTGCCTTGCTCAAGCAAGTAGGAATCAATCCTGTGGTGGTGCATGGCGGCGGTCCCCAGATTGGCAAAATGCTGGAAAAAGTTGGTAAACAGGCGAAGTTTATCTCGGGCATTCGGGTGACGGACAGTGAAACCATGGATGTAGTGGAAATGGTGCTTGCCGGCCTCGTTAACAAGGAAATCGTCGCCAACATCAATCATGCCGGTGGTAAAGCCGTAGGCTTGTCCGGCAAGGATGGCGGTCTGATCTGCGCGCGCAAACTCGAAAGCAAACAGGATGTATCTGCTCACCTCCCCGAGTTCGATGTGCCTGAAATCATTGATCTTGGCCATGTCGGCCAGGTTAAAAATATCAATACCGGCATACTGGAACTACTGGAGAAAGACCGCTTTATCCCCGTTATTGCGCCTGTGGGCTATGACAAGCCCGCCGGACAACGCTACAATATCAATGCCGACAGCGTGGCCGGCGCCATTGCCACTGCATTGGGAGCAGCCAAACTGGTTCTGCTCACCGATGTTCCTGGTGTACTGGATGCGGACAGGAACCTCAAATCACGACTTGCCGCTGATGAAGCCCGGCAGTGGATCGAAGACGGAACCATTACGGGCGGTATGATTCCGAAAGTCTATTGCTGCCTTGATACTGTTTCCCGTGGCGTATCGCGAGCACATATTATTGATGGACGCGTGCCCCATGCCGTTCTTCTGGAAATTCTGACAGATAAGGGAATTGGAACCGTTTTTACAACGGATTAACAGGTAAAGCGAATCTTCATCTATAATGAAGGCATCGCCCGATTTTATGCGGAAGGATGCATATGAATTTATTGATGAAGGTATTCGTTGGCATGGCGATACTGTTGCTTGTCACCTGTGATAACAATGCCTCCTTACAGACAGTATCTGAAATGGTATCGGCTGCTCCTGTTCCACAGCAGGAGACACGCGTCCGGCCAGCGGATATACCCGAAGGCATGGGGGCATTACCCACCCGGGTGCCTGTCCCGGCCAATAACCCGATATCTGAAGCTCGAACAGAACTGGGGAAAAAACTGTATTTTGACCCGGCATTGTCCAGTAGTGGTCATGTTTCCTGCAACTCCTGCCACAATCTTGGTAGTTGGGGCGTAGATAATCAAATCACATCTATCGGCCATCATTGGCAGCGTGGCGAACGCAACGCGCCGACCGTTCTCAACTCCGGCTTCTGGAACATCCAGTTCTGGGATGGCCGTGCACCGCAACTGGAGGATCAGGCCAAAGGCCCCCTTCTCAATCCTGTGGAAATGGCAAACGCCAGTTCTGATGAAGTGATGCTGCACCTGCGCAATGCGGGTTATGAACCGTTGTTTGAGGAAGTATTCGGCTCCGGTTCATTGACCTTTGACAATGTGGCCAGGGCCATCGCCACATTTGAGCGCACCCTGCTTACTCCCGATTCCCCCTTTGACAAATATGTGCGGGGTGAAGGAGAAATCAGTCCTGCGGCCATACGCGGCATGAAGAAAGTGGATGAGATTGGCTGTACAGCGTGTCATGCAGGCCCCCTGTTCACCAACAACACGTTCCAGAAATTTAATTATGGCACTGATACAGGAAGAAAGTCCGTCACCGGCAATGACGAGGATGACCATGTATTTCGTGTTCAGTCATGGCGCAATGTCGCCATGACTGCGCCCTATTTTCATGATGGTTCGGTTAAAACACTGGATAAAGCCGTACGTCTTATGGGCAAAATGCAACTGGATGCAGATCTTTCGGATGCGGATGTAGCTGATATCGTCGCCTTTTTGAAGACACTGACCGGCATGCCTCCAAGGGTGAAATTTCCTATGCTGCCGCGCCCGGCCGGAAAAGCATTGAACTGGAGTAAGTAGTGTTAACAGGCCCTGCTTTACCCATGCAGTTGCGTCCGGCCTGCTCCTTTGTCCGCCATGGAAAAGAAAATAACAATGCCTCTGATTGATGCGATGATGCAACCGGATTTCTATCCACATCCGGTCAGGCAGGTTCAAATGCTGCAAACCCATATCTCCTGGGTGTTCCTTACCGGTAAATATGCATACAAACTCAAGAAACCGCTTGATCTGGGTTTTCTTGATTTCACCTCACTGGAAAAGCGCCATATCTTCTGTGAGCGGGAATTGCATCTCAACCGGCGGCTTGCGCCGGCTATTTATCTCGAAGTTCTCCCCATCAGTCATATCGGTGGCGCATATCAGTTGGACAACACAAACAACATCCGGGATTACTGCCTGAAAATGCTACAGTTCTCCCAGAATGATTTGCTTGACCGGCGGCTGGATGATGAAAATTTTAATCCGGCGTGGATGGATATACTGGCCCGGGACATTGCTATATTTCACGCAAACGCTGAAACCGGCCAGAACATTCGGTCTTTTGGGGACCCGCATTTTTTATGCGAACACATCATGGCCAATCTTGGTATTGCTGAAAAATATGCAGAAATATCCGTGGACAAAAACCGGATGGAAAATATCAGGAAATTCAGTGAAAGCTTCCTGCTGAATCATGCAACCGACATTGTGGCACGCCAACAGGATGAACACATACGGGATTGCCATGGCGACCTGCATCTGAAGAACATGGCTCTGTTCCAGGGTCAGCCCATGGTCTTTGACTGCATCGAATTCAATGATGAATACCGCATGATTGACACCATGAGCGATGTGGCTTTTTTGGTCATGGACTGTGATGCACGCACCCGTCCTGACCTGGGCTTTCGTTTTCTGTCGCGCTACCTGGAGTTTTCCGATGATTATAACGGCCTGACACTGTTACCACTCTATCTGTCCTACCGGGCTGGCGTGCGTGGCAAGGTGGCCTGTCTGTTGTCGGATGACCATGGACTCGATGTCGGAGAAAAAAATCACCAGCAGGCAGAAGCTGTACGATATTTCAATCTGGCCGAGTCCTATGCGTTACCCCCATGTCCCCGGCTGTTTGCCATCGGAGGCCTGTCCGGTAGCGGCAAAAGCCGCCTGGCATTACTCGGCTGCGGTATTGAGCGCGCCATCATTATCCGTTCGGATGCAACGCGTAAACGTATTGCCAATCAGTATACACAGATCGATCTGTATGGTTCGGAAATGAATGCCAGAACGTATAAAGTCATGTTTACAGCCGCAAAAACAGCGCTTGCCGCCGGATTTTCCGTTATCCTCGACGCTACATTCCTCCGCCAGGAGGAGCGCGGACATATCAGACAGTTGGCAACATCAATGAATATGAAAAGCCGGATATACTGGCTGGATGTGGATAAACAGGTGTTACGCCAGCACATCATATGGCGCATGCAAAAGAAAACGGATGTTTCGGATGCCAATTTGCATGTGCTTGATATGCAACTGGCCCATTATCAGCGTCCACAGGAGACGGATATCCGTTTTCTCTCATCCGCTGAGAAATGGCCTGTGGAAAAAAACATTTCACCGCAAAGTACAAGGTGAATGTTTTCATGACAGGAATGACCCGAATAGTGACTGGATTTAGCTGGAACAAGGATTATTCCGTATTCAGGTGTTCATGAGTGCCGTCGCAGAACGGCGGATTTGAGGTGTGCTTACACTGGCACAAGGCCACAGTCTGTTTTTCCGCGAGTAATATCTGCTTTGGTAAAAACCCGGTGCCTTCATGTGAACCATCGCAAAAAGGCTGGGTCTTGCTCCTGCCACAGGCACACCACCAGTATTCGCCCGGCTCCAGTTCCAACACAACCGGTTCACGTGCTACGATAATCGGTTCACTCATATGCTCCCCCATTTTACGTTGAACAACCCGGTCTCCACAAACAGAAACGTGAGTTCAATGATGCAGCATCTGCTCGTGTTCGGAAAGGGAACGCTCAAAGGCCGGACGCTCAAACAACCGATCCATATAAGCCTCAAGGTTAGACCATTTGGCGGTATCTATACCCATGGGTGAAAGACGCCACAGAATCGGCGCCATGGATATGTCCGCCAGGGTATAGCACTCACTTACAAAGAAATCCTGTCGTGCAAGGTAGCTATCCAGTGCTTCCAGGTAATCACACAGTCTGGCTCTGGTATCCGCTTTCTTTCGGGCAGCCATAAATGCCTTATACAGAGGGTATAGTTCCTGTTCAATACGCAACACCGCCAAACGCATTTGTGCGCGTTCGGCTGGCGAACCCGGTTTCAGTGGAGGATGGGGGTAGCGTTCATCCATATATTCGTTAATAACGGACGCCTCAAACAGGACGGTATTTCTATCTTCCAGTGTTGGCAATTTACCGGATGGATTACGATCCAGGAGCCCTTGGGGAATATCCCCGTCTTCCACATCGATAATCTCGCCCGGGAGTTCTTTTTCAGCCAGAACAATCCGCGTGCGATGGGAATCGGGACTGGTTGGGTCCGAATACAATTTGATCATGAATACCTCCAGACAACAAGGCGCGGCACTATAGCGATTTTTGCAGAAAAATAAAGGGATTAATCGCCTTTAAGTGCATCATCCGACCAGATGTTTACGCAAACTATTCATGTCCAGCATCCATCAATTTGGCCTGAATAAAGGCATCGATATCACCATCGAGAAAGGCTTGGGTATTGCCGGTTTCCATGCCTGTACGCAAATCCTTGATGCGCGACTGATCCAGCACATAGGAACGTATCTGATGTCCCCAGCCAATATCGGTCTTGTTATCCTCCATGGCCTGCTTCTCGGCATTCTGTTTTTCAAGTTCGTGCTCGTATAACCGGGCCTTAAGCATACTCCATGCCGCGGCTCTGTTTTTATGCTGCGAGCGGTCATTCTGACACTGCACAACAATGCCTGTCGGGACATGCGTTAAACGCACGGCAGAATCGGTTTTGTTGATATGCTGGCCACCTGCGCCGGAAGCACGATAGGTATCCGTGCGGACATCCGCCTCATTGATTTCAATATCAATTTCACGGTTAATATCGGGAAAAACAAACACCGATGCAAATGAAGTATGGCGGCGATTCCCTGAATCAAATGGTGATTTTCGCACCAGCCGGTGCACGCCAATTTCAGCCTTCAGAAATCCATAGGCGTACTCACCTTTGATTGAAACTGTGACCGATTTAATACCCGCCTCTTCTCCTGCCGTACACTCCATCAATTCGGTTTTGAATCCTTTTCGCTCGGCCCAGCGAAGATACATGCGCAACAGCATCTCGGCCCAGTCCTGTGCCTCTGTACCACCGGAACCGG